>JBIKTO010000146.1:0-6321 GCA_044348065.1 Cyanobium sp. | reverse complement strand
GGCCCTCCTTCCAGAGCTGCTCCAGGTAGGGGGACACCTCGGCGGGGGGGATCTCGAGGGGGGATTGAAGGGTGAGCTGGGCGGGCATGGCGGCGAGGCGGCAGGAGGGGTCGGAGTGGGAAGGGCGGGCGGATCAGGGCCGACGCCAGAGCAGGTTGTCCTCGGCCAGCAGGCTGTCGGCGGCGGCGGGCCCCCAGGTGCGGGCTTCATAGGGATGCACCGGCAATTGCCAGGGGGACTCCTCGATCAGTTCGAGCAGGGGCGTGTAGAGGCGCCAGGCCGCTTCCACCTCGTCGCTGCGGGTGAACAGGGTGGGATCGCCCAGCATCGCGTCCGCCAGCAGACGCACATAGCCCTCGTCGGAGGGTTCACCGAAGGAGTCGTCGTAGGAGAAGCCCATGTCCACCGGGCGGCTGCGCATGCCCGAGCCCGGGGCCTTCACCTCAAAGCGGATCTCGGCCCCCTCATCCGGCTGGATGCGCAGGATCAGCTGGTTGGGGGTGGGGGAGCCGCCGGCGGCGTCGAACAGGTGCACGGGCGCCTCCCGGAAGGTGAGCACCACCTCGCTGATCCGCTTCGGCAGGCGCTTGCCGGTGCGGAGATAGAAGGGCACCCCCTGCCAGCGCCAGTTGTTGATGAACAGCTTCATCGCCACATAGGTTTCCGTGGTGCTGTTCGGGTTCACGCCGGGCTCCTGGCGATAGCCCGGTAACGGCTGGGCCTCCGTGCCGCCGGCGGCGTACTGGCCGCGCACACAGCACTGCCAGGGCTCGTTCTCCGCGGCCAGGTGGGCCGCCTGCAGAACCTTGGCCTTCTCGTTGCGGATCGCCTCGGGGTCGAAGCGGCCCGGCGGTTCCATCGCGGTGAGCGCCAGGATCTGGGTGAGGTGGTTCTGCACCATGTCGCGCAGGGCACCGGAGCTCTCGTAGTAGCCGGCCCGCTCCTCCACACCCACCGTTTCAGCGGCGGTGATCTGGACGCTGGCGATGTAATTGCGGTTCCAGATCGGCTCGAAGATCGTGTTGGCGAAGCGCAGCACCAGGATGTTCTGAACCGTTTCCTTGCCCAGGTAGTGGTCGATGCGGAACACCTGGCTCTCCTTGGCGCAGGCCTGCACCACCCGGTTGAGGGCCTGGGCGCTGCCGTAATCGCGGCCGAAGGGTTTCTCGATCACCACCCGGCTGCGCTCCGCGTCGGCCAGCAGCCCCGCTGCGGCCAGGGCGCGGCAACCGCTGCCGTAGAACTCCGGCGAAACCGAGAGATAGAAGGTGCGGTTGCCCCGGGTGGCCCGTATCCGATCGAGCCCATCGAGCCGCTGGCCGAGGCGCACCACCTGTTCGGTCTGCTGCAGGTCGACCGGTTCGTAGAAGAGGCCCTGGCTGAACTGCTCCCAGGCGCCGGGATGCTCGCTCACCTCGGCGCTGAGGGCCTCGGCCATCTTCTGGCGGAACTCCTCATCGCTCCAGGGGCGGCGGGCGCAGCCCAGGATCGAGAATTCGCTTGGCAGCCGCCGCTGCCGGAACAGTTCGAACAGCGCCGGCACCAGCTTGCGGTGGGTGAGATCGCCGCTGGCCCCGAAGATCACCAGGCACTGGGGCGGGATCACCCGCTCCTGACGAAGCCCCACCCGCAGGGGGTTCGTGAGGATCGTGGTCATGCGGCGGCGGTCGCGGATCTACCCCTGGTTTAACGGAGGCGGCTGGACCGCGCCGCCTCCAAGCCCGCCGCTGGGGAGCGTGTGAGGGATTGCGGACCCCCCGAGGCCGGCTTCAGTAGGTCTCCACGTGCCAGCGCTCGGCCTTCTTGAGCTGGGGGCGCAGGCTGGCCCAGTCCAGCCCCTTGGCAGCAGCGGCGGCGGTCATCGCTTCGTCGATGCCCGGCTCCATGCCCCGCAGACCGCACATGTAGACGTGGGTCTTGGGGTTCTCGATCAGGCCGAAGATCTCATCGGCGTGCTCGAGCACCCGATCCTGGATGTACATGCGGCCGCCCTTGGCGTTCTCCTGCTCGCGGCTGATGGCCGTGGTGTAGCGGAAGTTGTCCGGGTACTCGCTCTCGTAGCGACGGAAGTCGTCGTCGTACAGGAGGTTGGGGGTTTTGGGGGCGCCCATGAACAGCCAGGCCAGGCCTCGGAACTGGTAGTCGGGGTTTTTGGCACGCTCCGCCGGCTCGAACATGCGGCGCAGATAGGTGCGCATCGGCGCGATGCCCGTGCCGGTGGCCAGCATGATCACCGTGGCGTCCTCGTCGGGGGGGAGCAGCATCTCCTTGCCCACGGGCCCGGTGATCCTCACCTTGGAGCCCGGGGCGATGTCGCAGAGGTAGGTGGAGCAGACGCCGTTGATCGTCTCGCCGTCCTTCTCGTACTGCAGCTGGCGCACGCAGAGGGAGACGGTGCTTCCCTCCAGGTTGTCGCCGTGACGGGTGCTGGCGATCGAGTAGAGGCGAAGCTTGTGGGGCTTGCCGTTGGCGTCGTTGCCCTCGGGGATGATGCCGATGCTCTGGCCTTCGACGTAACGGAGCTGGGGGTCACCCTCGCTGAGGTCGAAGGTGATGTGGTTGACGCGACCGATGGCTCCCTCACCGACAAGGCTGTAGTTGTCGGTGACGGTGCCGATGCAGGGGTTCTTCGGCTTGTAGGTGTTGACGGGGACTTCGGCGTGGCTCACGGCGACGGGTTGGACGGCGGGACTGGCGGCGATCGGAGCGGGTTCGCGGGCCTCGGACGGCTCGCTGCCCTCGGCATCGGCGCTCACCACTTTGATCCGACCACCGTTGAGGGCCACCGTCTGCATCAGCGACTGCAATTGGCCGAAGGGGACGGTGAGGCGGCGCTCGGCGCGGCGTTGGCGGCCCACCCCATAGCTCTCGATCACCACAGTGAACATGCGGCCATCGGACTGGATGGCACTGCCTGTGGATACGCGCATCTGGAACGTCCCGCGGAAAACGCGCTGATCATAGGGAACCTTTCCCACCGCCTCGCCGCGCCCCCGCCGCGCTCCCAGCGCACCCCGGCTAGGTTTGGGCCGTCGCACCGCGACCGCCACCCCGGCCCGGCTTCAGCCCCGACCCGATTTGGCCCAGCTCCTGGCTCCCTTCCCCCCCCGCACCGACGCGTCTGCGGTCGCGTCTTCTCTCGAAGTCACGGGCACCTGCTCGCTCGACACCATCCATCAGGTGATGGAAAGGCTCCCCCAGGGGGCCCGTCGCCTGGCGGCCCAGCTCCGCCTTGATCTACACCCCGACTGGCTCTGGAGCGTGCTGACCGATTACGAGAACCTGCAGAACTTCATCCCGAACCTGGCGATGTCCCGCCAGCTCTGGCGCCGTCAGAACCGCGTCTGCCTCGAGCAGGTGGGCACCCAGCAGTTCTGCGGCCTCAGATTCAGCGCCCGCGTCCAGCTCGAACTGTGCGAGGAGCGGGAGCAGGGCCGGCTGGACTTCCGCATGATCGATGGCGATTTCCGCTGCTTCCAGGGCACCTGGGCGGTCGGGGCGGATGACTCCAGCAGCTGGCTGCTCTACGACCTGACCGTGCAGGGCAAGCCGGGGATGCCGATCGGGCTGATCGAGCAGCGGCTGAAGGACGACCTGGCCAATAACCTGCGCGGCGTGCAACTGGAGGCCTCCAGGCGTGCCCTGGCGGCGGCTGAATGAAGCTCGGTGGGCAAATGCTCACACCAACAGAGTTGTTACAGGTTGAAACCTGAGCGGTGTCGAACCCGTCCCGATGGATGGAGAGCGCCTGGCGACGACAACATTCGCCGGCGGCCGGCAGTGCAAACCATCGGTCGAGGCGCTCGACCGATTCACATACCCCCAAGGGGATTCGAACCCCTGTCGCCTCCGTGAAAGGGAGGTGTCCTAGGCCTCTAGACGATGGGGGCGAGGCCTCAGCCCTAGGGCTGACGAGCTGGAAGCTACGGGTCGATGGGACCCTTCGTCAAGGAAGGGTGGGCGTCGTCCGCCGCCGGAGCCTCCAGATTCAGGGGTGACCAGGGCGCACTCGGCGCCGGCGGCGGCGGTTCCGGAGCGCTCTGGCCGCTCCAGACGGGCACCGTGAAGTGGAAGCAGGCCCCCTCCCCCGGCTGTGACACCACCCAGATCCGGCCCCCATGCACCTCGGCGATGCGGCGGCAGACCGCTAGCCCCACGCCGTAGCCGGAGGTGCTGCCGGAGGTCTGGGGCAGGCGCACCCGGTCCTGGAAGATCCGCTGCTGCTCCGAGCTGGGGATGCCCGGCCCGCTGTCGCAGATGCTCGCCTGCAGCCACTGGCTGGTGCGGTGCAGCAGGGTGAGGCTGACGCGGCCGCCTTCGGGGGTGTACTTCAGGGCGTTCTCCAGCAGGTTGAGCAGCACCTGCCGCATCCGCCGCTGGTCGGCGTACACATCGGGCAGGTCGGCTGGGATGTCGGTGACCAGCTCCAGATCGCGGCCCACCCAGAGCTTTTCCAGCTCGAGGATCGCCTCGGCCGCCACCTGGCCCAGATCCAGGCGCTGGGGGTTGAAGAGGGCCTCCCAGCGGGTGGTGCCCACCTCCAGCAGGTCGCTGGAGAGCTCCTCGATGTCGTTCAGCCGTCGCTCCAGCACATCGCGGAAGCGCGGTTCATCGATCTGGCCGAGCCGGTGGCTCTGGAGGGCCAGCTTGGCCGCCGTGAGCGGCGTGCGCAGCTCGTGGGCCACCATGCGCAACAGCCGCTCCTGCACCCCCAGCCGCTCGATCAGGGTTTCGTTCTCCTGACGCAGCACCAGCAGCTGGTCCTCCAGTTGCACCTCCCGCTGGCTGCGGCTGCCATCGATCTCCGAGGGGCGCAGGCTCATGCCCAGGGAGGTGACCACCTCCATCTGCTGCCAGCGCGGCAGCCAGTTGCGCAGCTGCATGGTGAGGCTGTTGCCGGCGAACACCTGCTTGGGCAGGGGCGAGCGCTTCACCAGGGCGGGGGTGGCCACGAGCCGGTGCATCTCCAGCAGCTCCGGATGGCGGGCCGGATCGGCGATCTCCAGGTGCACCTCAAAGCCGCAGTCCTCCTGGCGGAGGAAGCTCACCAGGGCCCGCAGATCGGGACTGCCCAGGTGGCGGGAGCCGGCCAGCAGCAGCAGATCCAGTCGCTGTCGCGACGACCCCTCGACGGATCGAGCCCCCGTCTTGCCAGACCGGCGGCTGGTCTGGGGCGGTTTCCCCGCTTCGGGCACCGGCGAGGGCGCGACAACAAACCTCACCTTATGGGTCCGGGCGAAATGGCGCCGTTGCCGCTAAGACGGTGAAGGAGTTTCGGGATCCTCAGGCCCCGCCGCCATGATCGACCCCGCCGCCCCCGACCCCGCCAGCCTTCCCGCAGCCCCGCTGCCGCCCGGCTCCCCTGTCACCCCGCAACGCCTCACCATCCCCCGGGTGCCGGTGTTCGTGCCGGCGGCCCGCGACCCGAAGCACCCCGAGAGCCGCATCCGCCTGGACAGCAGCCTGCGCCGCTGGTTCTCCCGCAACATCGGCCTCTGGCGCTCCCGGCGCCTCTATTTCTTCTCGGACGACGAGGTGCTGCGGGTGGACATGTTCCTGCAGGTGGAGCTGTTCCACGAACCGATCGAGGGGGAGGCCGGTTACCGCTTCACCTGGTGGCCGGAGAATGAGCATGGGTTCTTCGAGCGCAAGCCGCGCTTCGTGCCGGAGGGCACCATGGAGGCCTACCTCTGCGGTCACCAGCTGCGCCGCAGCCGCGGCTACCTGTGCGGCTCTCCCACCAAGAGCCGCATCCGCCAGGTGGATGAGCACGAGGTGATCTTTGAATCCCACTACCAGGAGTGGGACATCCTTGAACACATCCGGCTGGTGGACCAGGATCGCTTCCGGGCCCGCTCCATTTACTCCTGGCGCGACGGCGTGCTCGATCTGGCGGAGATCCACCACGAGAGCCGGGTGGAGACGCCGATCGCGCCCCCCAGCCATCTGGCCTGAACCGCCCGATCTATGCTGCCCGAAAGTTCTCAGGGAATGAAGTCTCCCCGCCAGCTCCCCATCGCCGGTCGCCTTGCCGCCCTTCTGCTGCTCACCGCCCCCCTGCTTTCGCCGCTCGCGGCCTCGGCCCAGCAGACGCCACCACCCCAGCCTCCCGCCGCCAGCAAGCCCGCCACGGTGGAGGAGGTGAACACTTACATGACGATGTCGGCGATCAACCTCTGCGCCCTGTCTCAGCAGAAGGTTCCCTTCAAGGCCGCCCTGGATGGCAGTGTGTCGATGGTGGCTTCGGTGCTCACCGAGAAGCACGGCAGTCGCCTCGCCGGCGCCGCCACTCCCCTGAGCCGCGACCAGATCATCAACGCC
>JBIKTO010000145.1:0-6388 GCA_044348065.1 Cyanobium sp. | reverse complement strand
GGCGACGGCGTTTCCCTGGCCGACGAAGCCCTTGCGCCCTTGCAACGCTGGTTTGGCAATTTGGTGGAAACGAAGACCACATCGAGTGAGCTCAGCGCCGAACTCAAGACGGTGGCTGAGGGTGGTGGCGGGATCCCTGGCCTGCTCAAGTTGCTGGCAAGCTTCACGGCCGCATTCAAGACAGGGTCGAGCCAGAAGAGTGAATGGCGGTGCGAAATTCGCAATGAGTTCACCTCCCTGGCCTGGCATTTAATGCCCTCATTCGTCAGGCGGAAGCCTGCCTGGCCCAAGCTCGCAAGGCCGAGCGGGTGCTGTTTCTGATCGATGGCACCGACAAGATGCGCGGTGAAGATACGCAGCTGTTTTTTGTGCAGGATGCGGAGCAGCTGCTGGCGATCAAAACCCTGGTGATCTACACGGCGCCGCTGCACCTGAAGTACGACGGACGCCTCGGCGGCAAGCTCGATGCCGATCTTGTCTTGCCGATGATCAAGCTGCAGGAGCGCGATGGCAGCCGCTTGGAGGTTGGATGGAGCACGATGCGGCACCTGCTGCTGCTGCGGGCCGACCGCTGTCTGTTTGCCAGTGAGGCGGAAGTGGATCGTCTGGTGGAGTACAGCGGCGGCCATCCCCGCGAACTGTTGCGGCTGTTGAAACTCTGCTGTGAGGTGGCCGATGATCAGATTGATGCTGGTGTGGTGCAAACGGCGATTGAAAAGCTGACGGCCGACTACCGCTATTTTCTCAAGCCGGTTGATTACAAGCTGCTCAAGGCGATCGACAGCAACCCTGCCGATGGCGGCAACGACGAGCGTGCGCAGGAGTTGTTGCATCGCCTGGCGTTGTTGCAATACAACGACGGCACCTGGCGCCGCAGCCATCCGGTGGTGCGCACCCTGGAGGGCTACCGGACGGCCGATGGCTGAACGTCACCCCCAGCAGCGATGGTGAAGTCCGCCTTCGCAATTGAGCAGGTGAGGCTGGCGGAAGCCCGCCAGCTGCCTGGGCCGTGCCATGACGACTTTCTTCGCCTCAGCCGCACCTTGCTTCATGGCCCCCCGTTTCAGTGGCTGTTGGTGGAGGCGCCGGATGAGGGGGTGCGGCGGCAGGTGCTGGACGCCCTCGACCGGGTGCTGCAGCGCGCGGGATTGCGCAGCGATCGGCTGCCGCTGAGCGACAAGATTGCCGATGTGCCGATGCTGGAAGCCCGGCTGGTGAACAACGCGCGCCAGGCGGCTGTGGTGCACGTGATCGGCCGCCCCGGCTGGTTTGACGCCGCCCGTTGGGAGGCGTTCAATGTTCGCCGGGAGCGTCTGGCCGCCGAAGCCCGCGCCCGGTTGGTGTTCTGGCTGGATGGGGAGGCGATCGCCCTGGCCTCCCGCAGCGCACCCGACCTGTGGGCCTGGCGGAGCGGTGTGTATGCGTTTCTGCCGGAAGCTGCCCCGGGGGCTCAGGTTGCCATCGGTGGGGAGAGGCCGTGGCCAACGCTCAACCCCAGGGACCATGGGGGTGTCGACAACCGCTCGATGGCCGAGCGCAGCCGGCGGGTGGCGGAGATCCGGGCCTGGTTGGCGCAGGAGCCGGAGGCGCCCGATGAGCTGCGGATCAACCTGGTCGACGAGCTGGGCCAGCTGCTGTTCAGCCTGGGGGATTGGGATGAAGCCTTGGCCCTCTGGCACGACGTCGAACTTCCCCTCGCTCGTCAGCTTGGCGATGAAAGGAAACAGGCCATTACTTGGGGGTACATCGCCGATACTTTGCAAGCGCGAGGGCAGCTGGATGAGGCCCAACGCATCTACAAGGAAAATCTTCTGCCCATTTTTGAGCGCTTGGGTGATGTGTACTCTAAGGCCGTTGCAATGGCGAAGATCGCGGATGTGTTGCAAGCGCGAAGGCTGCTGGAGGAGGCGCTTCACATCCGCCAAGAAGAGGAGTTGCCAGTTTTTGCACGCCTTGGGGACTTACGGGCGAAGGCTATCACAATGGTGAATATTTCTGATATTCTGAAGGATCAGGGGCGGCTGGATGAAGCCCTGCAGATGGTTCAAGAAGAGGCGCTTCCAGTTTTTGCTGAACTTGGTGATCTGCGTACGGTTGCCATTACGTTGGGAAAGATCGCTGACATCCGCAAGGCGCGAGGGCAGTTGGATCTTGCGCTGAGTATTTATAAGGCACAAGTTCCGGTCTTTGAACGCTTGGGTGACATTCGATCGAAGGCTGTCACGATGCTACGAATTGCGGACATTCTGCAAGTGCGAGGGCAGTCGGATGAAGCGCGGCGCATCCGTCAGGAGGACGTGCTTCCCGTCTTTGAGCGGCTAGGTGATGCGTGCTCGATAGCCGACACGATGGCAAAAATTGCGAACATTCACCCAACGCATGAGCAGGGAGACAACAAGACACTGATCCCCTGAATAAAGCAGCCCGCCAGAACCGCCTTCAGCCCCGCAGCATCGAGCGCAGCCCTTCGCTGTAGAGCAGGCCGGTGCAGAGGATGGCGCCGGCCCAGCAGAGGCTGCGCAGGGGCGGGATGTTGGCCACGTAGGCGGCGATGTAGCCGAGGCGCAGCAGCGGGTGCAGCCAGGCGGCAACGGCGCTGACGCCCGCGGTGGCGGTGAGCTCGGGGGCAGCGAGCAGCACCAGCAGGCAGGCGGGGGCGTGCAGGGTGAAGGCTTCGAAGCTGTTCTGATGGGCCCAGTTGGCGCGCTTGCCCCAGGCGGGCAGCCGCTCGAACATCGCCCGCGGCGCCGCCAGGTCGGCGGGGGTGAAGTCGGCCTTAGCGCGGCCGGCCGCCAGGGGGATGAGGCTGAGGATCACCACCACGCCGCTGAGCACGAGCGACCAGGCAAAGGGGGCCACGGTGCCGCTTGGGATCACCGGCAGGGAGGTGGCGGCCAGCAGGCTCAGGGGGGGCATGGCGAAGGTGGAAACGGCCTCTTTTCTAGGCGGCCCGCCGCCTGATCCGCCCCTAAGGCGCACATCCCGGCTTCGGCGTCTGGCAGGCGGGGCAGCTCTGATTCGCCGGCATCGTGTCGTCCGCCAGCAGGGCGCCCAGCCAGGCCGCAAAAGGCATGCCGCTGGACTGTTCGCTGTAGAACAGCGGTGCCCGCAGGATGGTGTGGGTGTTGCCCGCCGCCACGTAGGAGCGGACATTCGGCAAGGCCTGGCGGCGGCTGAGTTCGCGGCCCATCGTGTTCGTCCAGGCATTGCAGGCCTGGCCTGTGCCCATCTGGGCATAGAAGGCGGTCTGGGTGGCGTCGTGAATGGTGGTGAACTGGGCGAAGCGATCCTGGGGGAAATGGGCCGCCAGCCCGGCCACCACGTCGGCATCGGGGGTGTTCTGAGCCTTGCCAAAAACGGAGGCCGGAAGCTGGTATTTCCAGTTCTGGTTGCGCACCCGCTCAAAGTCGGGCGTGGTCACCCCTTGGCCGCTGTCCCCCAGGAACACCGCACGCGCCCTGGGATACAACTCCCTCAGGGCGGTGTAGTGGGTGGCGGCTCCATAGGCACCGGCGCTGGAGCCGCTCACCAACAGGCGGGCCGGCTGGGGCACGTGGGCACGCAGCCAGTGCAGGATCACCTGCATGTTGTCGCGGCCGCGGTGTTCGATCGTGAACGGCTTGCCCGTATCAGGATCTTGGTAAGCGGCTGTGTTGGAGCCGGAATGCACATCGCCGGTGCAATAGGACACAAATAACTGGCTCCAGTCCCGCACCGGATTGCGGGGGTTGTTGCGGTCGAAAATGCCACTCATTTTCGCTGGGCCGTCGGCCGGCAGCAGCTCTGCCTTGTACACGCCCACCATGGTCTGGTCGTCCTGGCCCGAGAAGAACGCCCTGTCGCCCGCCAGTCTCGGCTTGGAGCAGGTGCCATCGTTCCAGCAGGCGCCGCCGCCGTTGAAGAACACCACCAGACCATCGGCCGTGCCCTGGCGGTAGAAGAAGGAATAGGTGGCGGTGGTGGTGCCCGGCGCCTTCGAGCAGGTGGGGGTGTAGCGGCGGCCCTTGATTGTCACCGGGTCCGGCACGATCCGCACCCAGCCATCCGCCACCGCCGCGTTGGCGGAAGGTGCGGTGTTGTCGATGGCGAGCGCGAGATTGGCGGGCAGCACGACGGCCGCGATGATCATCCCTGACTTCAGCATGACTTCAACATGACTGCAGGCCCTGCATCGCATCGCCGCCGATTGGGGCTGCCTGGCTGCAAAAGCGTAAGGGTTCGTCCCCCCTGGATCCCCGGCAGCAGGGCAAGCCATAGGATGGGCGGAGATTGCCTAGGCAAGCAAGGCTTCCCCCCATGGCTGATACCTTTTCCTTGGAAAGGTTCTGAATAGCGCTTGACAGGCAGGGCGGCGTTCTGTAGGTTTCAGGGGTCAGCAGCGGTGCCCTGAGCGGCCCAGCTGGCACGGCATTACAACCCACCCCCGCGCAGGCTCTGAGCAGCCGCCGGATCCCCTGGAGACCTCCAATGAACACCTTCCTCTGCTGCCTGATCTGGCTCGCCGCGGCCCTGCTGCTGCCCGCAATGGCCCTGGACTGGGCCACATGCTCGAGGGCCGAGCGGATCCGCCGGCTGCGGGCCATGGGCTGGTCTCAGGCCCGCATTGCCGATCACCTGCGCATCAGCCGCTATCAGGTCCGCAAGGCGCTGTCAGCATGATCAGGGCGGCCGCCCGGCACCGATTCACGCACCCCCCAATCACCATGGTCACCTTCCTCTCCTTCACCGACGCCGGCGGCCGCATCGGTCGCATCCAATGGACGAATGCTGCTTCCTCTGGTCAGGCAATCACATGGGGCACGGTGAAATGGGACTCCATGTGGCCGGCAACGCCTGATCAGCTCGCGACGATGCTGCGACGCTGCGCTGAAGCCGCTGAGGCCTTGGGCCGACAGATGGCTCTGGCGGTGGCGCCCGTGGTGAAGGCCGCCGAGGCCATCTCCGCGTTTGGCAAAGCGTTCGGCACGGTCGCTCTCACGATGGAGCAACGGTTTCCGCGCGCGGGAGTGATCACAAGTCCAGCTCGGCCACCTCGAGCACCATGGCCTCGTAGGCCTCGCGCGCGGCGGCGTTGATCCAGCCCCTGGAGGGGGTCCACACCGGATCCCCAGATGGCCAGGGCCTGGCGCCGCCATTCGCCGGGTTGTTGGCCTGGTTCGGCCGGGGCCTGGTGGCCGGCAGAGCGGTGCGCTCCATCAGGGGGTAGTCCTGCGGGCCCCTTGCTTCGCCGGTGCCGCCGATCGGTCGCCAGGCCCTGATGTTGTTGGCCTCCTCGTATTTCTCGCGGGTCGCCGCGGCCAGGGCCTGCTGCTGGGCCTCCCACCGCTCCCCTGGATTGGTGGCCAGCTGGTTCTGAATCACCAGGGCCTCGAGGGTGATGGGGGAGAGTGCGCAGCGGCAGTTGGGGTGCAGGGGGGTCTTCACGCTGCCGGCGTAGTAGAGGCAACCCATCCGGGGCGCGCAGAACTCGCATACCACGTCGTCAGCCGTGGCCACATGCCGCACGAAGCCAACGCCGACGCGACGGAAGGTGCGCTCCCGGGCCTCGCCGGCGGCGATGTGGGTTTCGGTGCGGGCGATGGTCTCGGCGCGGCCGCGGAAGGCATCGTTGATGTGGGGGAGGCGCTGGCGGAGCGTGCGGGCCAGCTTGCGGCTGTCCACACCGCTGGCCAGCTGGGTGGCGGTCTCGAACTGCACCGTGTCGCCCCAGTCGCGCCACCAGCGGAAGAAGTAGTCCTTGCTGGCGCGCACCCGCTCATCGGTGGCGGCGTTGCGCTGGCGGCGGTAGTTGGCGCTGAGGGTTTTGAAGTCGCGTTCCGATGCGGCGATGGTGGCCCCCAGGTTGAGCAGCCTCGTAAAGCTCTGTCCCTCCTGGTAGGGGCTCCCCGGGGCCGGCGCGTCGGTGGGCGCCGGCGGGGCGGCCGGGGGCAGCTGGGGATCCTGCAGCGCCGGATGGCGGCCAGAGAGAACGGCCGCCGGGGGGAGCATGTCCCGAGAGAGCTCGATGGCGTACTCGGTGCCGAGGTCCTGGGCGCGGTCGTAGAGCTCGCTCAGCTCCTGGTTCAGTGCCGCATTGGCGGCCCGATCGGCCGGGAAGCGGTTGACGATCGCCTGCAGGTCCTGGGCCAGCTGGCCCTGCAGGTAGAGGCTGGCCTGGTTCTTCTGCAGGGGGGTGATGGGCGTCGGCCCGCCCGGGGTGCTGCCGAGGAAGGCGCCGGGGGTGGTGGCCGGGTCGTATTCGGGCTGCTCGGCGATCCGCTCCAGCCGATCGGTGATGCTCCGGATGGTGCGGCGCAGGGCCTCATCGAAGATCCCGCGCAGCTTGCGCAGCTGGGCATCCTCCAGGCCGCGCAGCTCCTGATCCAGCTCCGCGATCAGCTCCAGAGAT
>JBIKTO010000144.1:0-6411 GCA_044348065.1 Cyanobium sp. | reverse complement strand
GCGTTCCATTCGGAGCTTCGGCAGGGCTGGTGGGGGGCGCTGAGGGCACCGGCACGGTGGGAGGAAAGGCTGGGGGATGGGGGGAGCGGGGTCACCTGGCGCGAAGGCGCGGCGGGAGCCTTGGTGGCCGCCAACGGGTTGCCGTGAAGAAAAATCTCTGTTGCATCCTACGGGCGGGAGCCAGGCGCCGTTCAGGGGCCGCGTTCAGGCGGGCCGAACCAGCACCAGGGGGGTGCGTTCGTTGGCGTTGCCGGCCGGGTTGGGGCGCAGCGCCCGTTGCAGCAGTTCCTCGTCGCAGCCGCGGCTGGAGGCGAGCACCTTGACCCGCCCGAGGTCGTTGACATCGACAACGGCGATGGCAACCCCCAGGGCGGAGGCCATGCGGTTACAGAACGCCTCCGGGGCCTCCGGCCCGAGCACCAGCGTCTGGTCGTAGGGGGGGGTGGTGCCGGTGACATCGTCGATCAGTCGGGCCTGGTCCCCCGCCAGCCTGTAGAACATGCCCTTGATGTTCACCAGCTTGAGGGTGCTGCCGGCAACCCAGGCGAACAGCACCCGGGCCGGACCGACGATGTCGATCAGAGTCTGCAGGCCGCAGGCCGTGGCCAGGCTGCTGGTGGGGTGGAAACCACGGCAGAGCTGGCGGGCCAGCATGGAAGGTTCCACCGTGGAGGGGTGGTGGTAGCGGCCCTGCATCACCGCCAGGGGGGTCTCGCCGATGGTGAGCACATCGCCTGGCTGAATCAGGTTGCCGGCGTAGCGCTCCAGCACCTCCTGGGGATCGTCGAGCACCCCGAGCAGGTGGGTGCGAACGGGCAGCACGAGGCAACTCTCCCCCTCCCGCCACGGGGCGGCGCTGGCGACCAGGGGCTCGGGTTTCTGGAGGGGAACCAGGATGCCGTGGCGACGCCAGAGGCGACCGAAGGGTCCGTAGTTGACCCAGTGGAGATCGATCCAGAGGGTGTCCAGCAGGGACTCGAGATCGACGCCGGCCGGGCCCATCAGGGTGAGCCGCAGGTGGGCGCCGGTGCTCTTGCGACCCTTGACGATGTACGCCGCCCAGTAGCCGTCGGGGCGGGCCTCCTCATCAGGATGGAGGGCGGTGATGCGCACCCGGCTGTGCACCTCGCTGAGATCGCCACGGCCGAGCAGCACCGGTTCGACCCGCAGCTCGGGCACGAACACCTCCATGTGTGGATGGGGGTTGCGGATCGTGATCTCGCCGCTGACCTCCAGGCCCTGGGAGCGGCGTCGCACCTGGAAGGGGCCGGGGATCAGCTGCAGCGGCGAAGCGGGGCGCAGGCGATGGCGCAGCTCCAGAACCAGCAGGCCGAGGCCGGCGAGCAGCAGCAGAACGAGCAGGAAAGAGAGGGCGGGAGGCACTCGGAAACCGGTCGGGTCGCAGACCGGCGGAGCGTACGTGCGCGGAGGCCCTAGGTTCCAGGGCACGCCCCGGCCCGGCCACTGGCATGCGCAAGACCTTCGTCCTGGACACCAACGTCCTGTTGCATGACCCCCAGGCCCTGCTGCGCTTCCAGGACAACCTGGTGGTGGTGCCGATCGAGGTGGTCGAGGAGATCGACCGCTTCAAACGCGACCCCTCCGAGAAGGGCCGCAACGCCCGCCAGGTTTCCCGGCTGCTGGACGAGCTGCGTCAGAAGGGGAACCTGGCCGAGGGGGTGGTGATCGATGCGGCCAGCGGCGGAGAGCTGAAGGTGGTGTTCTGCCGCCGTGAAACCCTCAGCCAGCTCCCTCCGGAGCTGAAGGGGGGCAACGGCGACAACAACATCCTGGCGGTGGCGCTCGAACAGCGCATGCAGGAGGTGATGGGTGGCCAGGCGCCGGTGGTGCTGGTGACCAAGGACACCAACCTGCGCATCAAGGCTGATGCCGTGGGTCTCACGGCGCAGGACTACACCACCGACAAGGTGGACATCGCCGACCTCTACCCCGGTTTCTGTGAGGCCTGGGTGAGTGCTGAGCAGATGGACCATGTCAAGGACGAGGCGGGTCTGCGGGCCGCGGAGCTGCCCGAGGGAACCGGCGGCGCGGCGGGGCTGCAGGCCAATGAAGGGGTGACGCTGGTGGACCGGGCCCAGCCCAACCACACCCTGCTGGCCCGCTACGACAGTCGCAGCGCCAGCCTCCGGCCCCTGCAGCGGGCGCCGCGGGCACGGCTGGGGCGGATCCACCCCCGCAACCGGGAGCAGACCTTTGCCCTCGACCTGCTGCTCGATCCGGAGGTGCAGCTGATCACGCTGGTGGGCAAGGCCGGCACGGGCAAGACCCTGCTGGCCCTGGCCGCCGGGCTCAACCAGGTGGCCGACGAACGCCTCTACGACCGTCTGCTGGTCACCCGCCCGGTGATCCCCCTCGGCAAGGACATCGGTTTTCTGCCGGGCGACATCCAGGAGAAGATGGGTCCCTGGATGCAACCGATCATCGACAACCTCGACTACCTGCTTGGGGCGGGCGAGGAGGGGCAGCCGAGCCGCGGCTCCCAACGGGCGCCCCGCAGCAGCTGGAGCGACCTGAAGGGGATGGGACTGCTGGAGGTGGAGGCAATCAGTTACATTCGCGGCCGCTCGATTCCCCGCCAGTACATGGTGGTGGATGAGGCTCAGAATCTCACCCCCCATGAGGTGAAGACGATCGTGACGCGGGTGGGTGAGGGCACGAAGATCGTGCTGACCGGCGATCCTTATCAGATCGACAATCCCTATGTGGATGCCGAGAGCAATGGCCTCACCTGGTTGGTGGAGCGCTTCAAGGGTCAGGCCCTCGCCGGTCACGTCACGTTGATGCGGGGTGAGCGTTCACAGCTGGCGGAACTGGCGGCGAACCTGCTCTGAGTTCTCTGTGCCGGCGATGGGGAGCTCCGCAGGCCTTGACTCACCGATAGGTTGGGGATGGTGTGCCATCCATGGCCATGGCTCCATCGCCAACGGACCACCCGCCTCCGGATGCCGGAGCCTCGGCTCCCGATCCGAGCGCGCCGGCTTCGGCTCAGCGGCTTCCCTTCCACCCGCCCCTGCCGGAAGTGGCCACGCGCTTTGCCCTGCTGTTGCGCCGGCTCCACGTGCTCCATGGTGGCTCGCCACTGGAGGAGTTGGACTCCCAGACAACCCTGGGGCTGCTGGATCGGGTCGCCAGCACGGAGGCGGACCGCCACGCCCTGCGGATTTTCACCCCGCTGGTCGCCCATGGCTTTCTCGGATTGCTGCATGAAGGCCACCCCCAGCGTGGCGAGATCGCCCACGCGATCGCCAAGCGGCTGACGGTGCGGCCGGAGCGGCTTGAGCAGATCGCCTCCCGCATCGCTCCCCTGGCCAGGGTGAAGACGGGATCGGCACTGGAGGCCCTTGCCCTGTTCGAAGCCCGCCGCCGCCCCCACGAGGCGCCCCCAGCCCCTTCCCGCCGCAATCTGTGGCTCGGCCTGATCGTGCTCCTGGGCACCAGCATCGCCGCTCTGGGGTTGATGGCCTACGGGATCTATCCCGGTTCGATGGATCGTGGTCCGTCCCAGCCGGAGGTCAGGGCACCGTCCGCCGGCTTTCCCTGAGCGGCGGCAGCGGGTTCAGACCATCTCCTGGGGTCGCAGGCAGCGGTCGAATTCCTCGCCGCTGATCTCACCGAGCTCCAGGGCGGCCTGGCGCAGGTTCAGGCCATGCTGATGGGCATGGCGGGCGATGGCACAGGCCCGGTCGTAGCCGATCGCCGGGGTGAGGGCGGTGACCAGCATCAGGCTGCGATCGAGGAGATCGGCCAGCCGCGCTTCATCCGCCTGCATTCCCGCCACGCAGTGGGCGCGGAAGCTGTCGCAGCCACCGCGCAGCAGCTCGATGCTTTCGAGCAGGTTGTGAGCGATCAGGGGCTTGAAGACGTTGAGCTGGAAGTTGCCCTGGCTGGCCGCCATCTGCACGGCCGTGTTGTTGCCCATCACCTGCACCGCCAGCATGGTGAGGCTCTCGCACTGGGTGGGATTGACCTTGCCCGGCATGATCGAGGAGCCGGGTTCATTTTCCGGCAGGATCAGCTCCGCCAGGCCGCAGCGGGGCCCGCTGGCCAACCAGCGCACGTCGTTGGCGATCTTCATCAGGCTGCCGGCCAGCACGGTGAGGGCGCCATGGGCGGCGGCGAGGGGTTCGTGCCCCGCCAGGGCCTGGAATTTGTTCGGGGCGCTGGTGAAGGGAAGGCCGAGGCGCTCGCTCAACCGGCTGGCCACCGCCTCGCCGAATCCGGGGGGAGCATTGAGGCCCGTTCCCACGGCGGTGCCGCCGATCGCCAGGGCGCGCACCTGGGGGAGGCAGGCGCGCAGGGTGCCGAGGCCCAGCTCGAGCTGGGCGATCCAGCCGCTCACCTCCTGGCCGAGGGTGAGGGGAACGGCGTCCTGAAGGTGGGTGCGGCCGATCTTGATCAGCTCCTGCCAGGCTTTTCGTTTGCCCTCCAGCTCGGCGATCAGTGCCTGCAGAGCTGGGATGAGCTGCCGTTCCAGCTCGATCGCCACCGCCAGGTGCATGGCGGTGGGGAAGGTGTCGTTGCTCGACTGGCTGAGGTTGACGTGATCGTTGGGGTGGACGGGCGACTTGCGGCCCGGTGTGCCACCGAGGGTGAGGATCGCCCGGTTGGCGATCACCTCGTTGGCGTTCATGTTGGTCTGGGTGCCGGAGCCCGTCTGCCAGATCCGCAGAGGAAACTCGGCGTCGAGGGAGCCGGTGGCCACCTCTTCGGCGGCCGCCACGATCGCCGCGGCCAGGGCTGGATCAAGACGGCCCAGTTCCGCATTCACCTCCGCGCAGGCGGCCTTGAGCTGGCCGAAGGCCCGCACGATGGCCAGGGGCATGGGCTGGCCGAAGGGGAAGAAACGCAGGGAGCGCTGGGTCTGGGCGCCCCAGAGGCGCTCGGCGGGCACCTCAATCGCGCCGAGGCTGTCGCTTTCGCTGCGGCTGGCCTGGCTCATGGCTGGCTCACCACCTCACTGTTGAGTTCGTTGATGCTCACCGTGCCGGCGCTGCGGCCGCCGGCGGGGAGGGGGAGGCCGGTGGCCTCACTGATGGCCGCGTCGATCGCCGCCAGGGCCACGGCGCCACTGGCGTCAAGGCGGATGCGGCCCTCGCCATCGAGCACCACCACCTGGGGAATCTCCCCCTTCCAGTAGTGGGCCGGATCGCTGGCACCCTGATCGGCACGACCCTGGAGGGGATCGGTGACCAGGGGGATCAGATCGATGCGGTTGCCCCACTGGCGCTGCAGCTCGGAGACCAGCGGCGCGAAGCGCTTGCTGGCGCTGCTGTCGTCGAGATAGAAGACCAGGACGGCGGTGCGCTGGGAGGCCAGGGCCTGGGCCAGGGAGCTGCGGGGGGGAACCAGGGAGCCGTTGCCGGCGTAGAGGGCGAAGATGTTGCCGTCGTAGCGGTCGTTTTCTAGGGAGGCGTGGGCGGCGCTGGTGCCCACCGCCAGCCAGGAGGCGAAGCAGAGGAGCAGGGCGAGCAGGCGACGGAGCAGGCGCGAGCCGGGGCGAGGCAGGGATGGGGCCGGCAAGGAGGACGGCGCGACGGGAGAGGGTGTGGAGGCCATTGTGCCCGCCGCCCGCTTCAGCTGCGGTTGAGGCTCCTGCCCATCCCCTGGGCGATGCCGCGACCCACCAGGCCGATGGCGCGGCCCACCACCTGGGTGAGCACCACCACCACCAGATCGCCCAGGGCCTTGACCAGGCTCTGGAGCTGTGGAGCCAGGGCGTCCCGGGCTTCGAGGGCGAGGGTGACCAGCTGCTGGGGCCAGCCGAGCTGGCGCAGTTCGCGGTCGCGGGGTTCGGTGAGATCGGCCAGGCGGATCGCCCCCTGCTCAAGGCGGAAGAGCTGACGGCGACTTTCGTAGAGCTGAACCGGGCGCGTCACCCAGCTGCTCCAGCGCTGCTGGGCGTTGAGCTGGTTGCGTAGACGCTCGAGGTTGCGGGTGGAGAGGAATTCGGGGCGCAGCAGGTAACGGCGCAATTCCGGCCATTCCGCGCAGGCGGCCAGCACCTCGGCGGCCACCAGCTCCGCGGAGCGCACCAGCCAGTTGGCGAGGAGCATCTCGAGATAGAGCACGGCCCGGGGTTCGTCCGGGGGGAGGAGCCGACCTTCCACGAGCAGGGGCCGGGCCTGCACCAGGGTGGCGAGCATCGGGGTGGGTTCGGGGAGCTCCGGGTCGCCGAGCTCCAGCTGGCTCCCCTCCACCAGGGTGTCGGCCACGGGCAGGAGGCGCCCCTGCTGGGGCAGCTGCACGTAGGTGCCAGCCATGCGGCGCAGGGCGAGGCGGCGCAGTTCCGGCTGGAGGTCCTGCCAGCTCTCCAGCAATCGCTCGCCGCGGGGATCGGCGTCCTGCAGGCGGGAGCGCAGCTGCTGGAACTGCTCCAGCAGGGCGAGCAGC
>JBIKTO010000143.1:0-6452 GCA_044348065.1 Cyanobium sp. | reverse complement strand
CGACGGGTGGTGCTCGCCTACTCCGGCGGCGTCGACACCAGCGTCTGCATCCCGTATCTCAGGCAGGAATGGGGCGTGGAGGAGGTGATCACCTTCGCTGCCGACCTCGGCCAGGGGGATGAACTGGGGCCGATCCAACGCAAGGCGTTGGCGGCGGGGGCCTGCGAGTCGGTCGTCGCCGACCTGATCGAACCCTTCATCCGCGAGTTCGCCTTCCCGGCGATCCGGGCCAACGCCCTCTATGAGGGTCGCTATCCCCTCTCCACCGCCCTCGCCAGGCCCCTGATCGCCCGTCAGCTGGTGCAGCTGGCCCGCGAGCGGGGCGCCGACGCCGTCGCCCACGGCTGCACCGGCAAGGGCAACGACCAGGTGCGTTTCGATGTGGCCATCGGTGCCCTGGCCCCCGACCTGACGGTGCTCGCCCCGGCGCGGGAGTGGGGCATGAGCCGCGAGGAGACGATCGCCTACGGCGAGCGCTGCGGCATTCCGGCGCCGGTGAGCCGCCGTTCCCCCTACTCGATCGATCTCAATCTGCTGGGCCGCAGCATCGAAGCCGGGTGCCTGGAGGATCCGATGGTGGAACCCCCCGAGGAGGTCTTCGCCCTCACCCGGTCGGTCGAGGCCGCTCCGGAGCAGGGGCAGGTGGTGGAGATCGCCTTCGAGCGCGGCAACCCGGTGGCGATCGACGGGGAGGCCCTGGATCCGGTGACCCTGATCCGCCGAGCCAACGCCCTGGCCGGTGAGCACGGCTTCGGCCGCCTCGACATGATCGAGAACCGGGTGGTGGGCATCAAGAGCCGCGAGATCTACGAAACCCCTGGACTGCTGCTGCTGATCCGCGCCCACCAGGAGATCGAGAGCCTCACTCTCGCCGCCGATGTGCAGCGCTACAAGCGCCAGATCGAGGCGACCTGGGCCGATCTGGTGTATCAGGGCCTGTGGTTTGGCCCCCTCAAGGAGGCGCTCGACGCCTTCCTCGATCGCACCCAGGAGACGGTGAGCGGCGTGGTGCGCGTGCGGTTGCACAAGGGGAACGCCACGGTGGTGGGCCGCTCCAGCGCCAGCGACAGCCTGTACGTGCCCGACATGGCCACCTACGGCGCCGAGGATCGCTTCGACCACCGCGCCGCCGAGGGCTTCATCTACGTGTGGGGACTGCCTACGCGGCTGTGGTCCGCCCGTCGTCGCCAGGGCTGAGCCGCGGCCGGGGCCGCAGGCTCACCAGGGCGGCCCGCACCGCCTGGCGCAGACCGGGTCGCGAGGGCCGGGGGCTCGGCATCGCAGAGGTTGAGGGGGGCAGCAGCGGTGTGGGGGCGGCCGGCGTGAGGGCGTAGAGCCTGTCCCGCAGCAGTTGGTTGTCGGCGAGGACGCGACGCTGCTCCTCCACCAGACCCTCAACCCGCTGGCGGAACTTGCGCTCGAAGATCTCCGGCAGATCCTCCAGCATCTCGTGGAGGGCCGCGATCTCGTCGCGGGCGGCCTCCAGCTCCAGGCGGAGCCGGGCCTGCTCCCGGTAGGAGACCGCTTCGGGCGGCGGGGGTGGCGGTGGCGGCGGTCCGAGGGAGCTGGCGGGCGTGGGAGCGGGGCGATCCGCCGCTCCTGAAGCCAGGCTCTCGTTCTCCCACCAGCGATTGGAGACGGATGCAGCCCGGGCCTGCCGCCGCAAGGAGGCCTGGAAATCACCTGAATCGTTCATCACCATCCCCTTAAGTTCGGAGGATTCTAGGTGGACGAAACCGTGATCACAAGGCCCGGATCCGCGCTCAGTCGGCGCTGGCGGCCGCCGTGGCTGGGGATGGGGCCGCCGGTTCGGCCGCTTCCACGGTGAGGGTGCGGGGAGCGGGCATCGGGCCGGACTGTTTGACGGTGAGGTAGCGGATCACGTCTTCCGAGAGGCGCATCGCCCGCTCCAGGGGGGCCACCTGCTGGCCGTCGCCGTCGTGGTTCAGCTGCACGTAGATGCCTTCCCGATGCTTGGCGATCGGGTAGGCCAGGCGGCGCTTGCCGCGCATCTGGGTGTCGAGCACCTGGCCACCGGCCTCGCTGACGATGTCGCGATAGCGGGTGACATGGCTCTCCACCTCCTCCTCCGGGATGTCCGGGCGGAGGATGTACATCGTTTCGTAGTAGGAGTCGGTCATGGGAGGGTGCGTCTTGGTCGCCCTGGGGAGGGGCTGGGGGCGGGATCCGGCGGAGCCGACCACCAGCGACGGATCCAGAAACCTATCGCAGCGCCTCTCCCGGAGCGCCCCTCAGAACAGCTGCATGCGCACCGCCTCGGAGACGGTGGGGATTTCGGCCTGCCGACCCCGCCCGGCCTCGACGATGCCGTAGAGCACCACCAGCAGGGTGCCGAGGAAAACGGCGTTGGCGAGCGTGCGCACCAGGAAGGTGTCCGCCAGGGAGGGGAAGAGGGTCTGGAAGGCCAGCTGCAGCAGCACCAGCACGATGTCGATCAGCAGGGCCTGGAGCACGGCGAAGCGCACGAAGTAGGGCACCTGTGGGTTGCGGGCGACGGCGAGGAACAACACCAGAAAAAGCACCAGGCTGCCCAGGGGGACCGCGTTCTGCAGGAACTGGAGGGGCGCGGCCGGCAAGGCCAGCCAGAGCAGCGCCGGAAACTCCCGGAACAGGGAGGTGCCGAAGCCGATCGCGTCGCTCCAGGGCAGCAGGTAGGCCAGGGCCGCCACCAGGCGCTGCCAGAGGGGAGGGTCCTGCATCGGATCGTGTCGGGGCCAGGTGGCGTCAAGGCTAGGCGGAGTCCAGCTGGGCCAGGGCGGCCGCCCGCATCGCCTCCACGGGCACGGCCTCCAGGCCGCTCCAGAGCCGCAACGAGGCCGCCCCCTGGCGCACCAGCATCTCCAGGCCGTCCAGCACGCGGCAGCCGCGGGCGCTGGCCCGCCGCAACAGCTCGCTGGGCCGGGGGGTGTAGATGAGGTCGTACACCACACAGCCGGCGCCCAGCCCCTCCAGGTCGGCCTCCGCCAGCGGGCAGCGGCCGGCCGCGCCCGGGTCGCCCGGGGCCGCCATGCCCACCGGTGTGGTGTGCACCACCAGGTCGGCGGCGGCCAGCTCCTGGGCCAGCGCCCCCGGCCGCTCCGGCCATGGCAGGGTCTGCAGGGCCGGCGCCCAGTCGCGGCAGTCCGCCAGAACCTCCGCCAGGGCCTGGGGGCGCCGGCCGGCGATGCGGATGCGCTCCAGCCCCAGCTCCACCAGTCCCGCCACCACCGCCCGGGCGCTGCCGCCGCAGCCCAGCACCAGCGCGCTGCGCCCCCGCCAGCTCTCGCCGGCGGCCAGGGCCTCCCGCAGCGGCGCGCTGAACCCCTCCACGTCGGTGTTGGTGCCCCACCAGCCCCCCCCTGTCCGGGGCACCAGGGTGTTCACGGCTCCCAACCGGGCGGCCAGGGGGCTGAGCTCGGCGGCCAGGTCCGCCACCGCCTGCTTGTGGGGAAGCGTCACGTTCAGGCCGCGGCAGCCCATGGCCGCCAGGGCCCGCAGCGCCCCCGCCAGTTCGGCCTCGGGCACGGGGAGGGCCAGATACGCCCAGTCGAGCCCCAGCTCCGCCAGGGCGGCGTTGTGCATCGCCGGCGAAAGGGAGTGGCGCACCGGATCGCCGATCACCCCCACCAGGGCTGTGCTGCCGCGGATCGTCTGGTAGGTCCGGGGGGCGGGGGGCATGGGGGTGCGGCGGCCGTCGGCACCCGACCGTAGACCCGGCGGAACCCTTGCCAGCACTGGCCTCTGGCGCTCCGACCGGCCCCGGCGGGTTCGGGAACCACCCCTCGCCGGGGTGCGAGTCCACTGCTGAAGATGCTCTCAGTCCGCATTTCATCCACTCCAGGAGGTGGGAATCCATGGGAAAGGTCGTCGGCATTGACCTCGGCACCACGAACAGCTGCGTCGCCGTGATGGAGGGTGGCAAGCCCACGGTGATCGCCAATGCTGAGGGGTTCCGCACGACCCCCTCGGTGGTGGCCTACACCAAGAACCAGGACAAGCTGGTGGGTCAGATCGCCAAGCGCCAGGCGGTCATGAATCCGGAGAACACTTTTTATTCCGTCAAGCGCTTCATCGGCCGCCGGGTTGATGAGGTGAATGAGGAGTCGAAGGAGGTGAGCTATGGCGTTGAGAAGGCCGGTTCCAATGTGAAGGTGCGTTGCCCGGTGCTCAACAAGCAGTTCGCCCCGGAGGAGATCTCCGCCGAGGTGCTGCGCAAACTGGCCGACGACGCCGGCAAGTACCTGGGCGAAACGGTCACCCAGGCGGTGATCACCGTGCCCGCCTACTTCAACGACTCCCAGCGCCAGGCCACCAAGGACGCCGGCAAGATCGCCGGCCTGGAGGTGCTGCGGATCATCAACGAGCCCACGGCGGCCGCCCTGGCCTATGGCCTCGATAAGAAGAGCAACGAGCGCATCCTGGTCTTCGACCTGGGCGGCGGCACCTTCGACGTGTCGGTGCTGGAGGTGGGCGATGGCGTGTTTGAGGTGCTCTCCACCAGTGGCGACACCCATCTGGGCGGTGACGATTTCGACAAGGTGATTGTTGATTACCTCGCCGCCACCTTCAAGGGCAATGAGGGCATCGACCTGCGCCAGGACAAACAGGCCCTGCAGCGCCTCACCGAAGCCGCCGAGAAGGCCAAGATCGAGCTCTCCAGCGCCACCCAGGCGGAGATCAACCTGCCCTTCATCACGGCCACCCCGGAGGGTCCCAAGCACCTGGATCTCACCCTCACCCGGGCGAAATTCGAGGAGTTGGCCTCGAAGCTGATCGACCGCTGCAAGGTGCCGGTGGAGCAGGCCCTCAAGGATGCCAAGCTCTCCGCCGCCGAGCTCGACGAGGTGGTGATGGTGGGCGGATCCACCCGCATCCCGGCGATCCTTGAGCTGGTCAAGCGGGTCACCGGCAAGGACCCCAACCAGACCGTCAACCCGGATGAAGTGGTGGCGGTGGGCGCCGCCATCCAGGGGGGTGTGCTGGCCGGTGAGGTGAAGGACATCCTGCTGCTCGACGTCACCCCCCTCTCCCTCGGTGTGGAAACCCTGGGTGGCGTGATGACCAAGATGATCACCCGCAATACCACGATCCCCACCAAGAAATCGGAGGTGTATTCCACCGCCGTCGACGGCCAGACCAACGTGGAGATCCATGTGCTCCAGGGCGAGCGCGAGATGGCCAGCGACAACAAGTCGCTTGGCATGTTCCGTCTCGATGGCATTCCGCCGGCGCCCCGGGGCGTGCCTCAGATCGAGGTCACCTTCGACATCGACGCCAACGGCATTCTCAGCGTGACCGCCAAGGACAAGGGCAGCGGCAAGGAGCAGAGCATCTCGATCACCGGCGCCTCCACCCTCAGCGAAAACGAGGTGGAGAAGATGGTGAAGGATGCTGAGGCCAATGCCACGGCCGATAAGGAGAAGCGCGAGAAGATCGACCTCAAGAATCAGGCCGAAACGCTCATCTACCAAGCCGAGAAACAACTCGGCGAACTGGGCGACAAGGTGGGGGCCGAGGACAAGGCCAAGGTGGAGCAGTTCAGCGCCCAGCTCAAGGAGGCCGTGGAGAAGGACGACACCGCCACGATGAAGTCGGTGCTTGAGCAACTGCAGCAAGCTCTCTATGCCGCCGGTGCCGCTGTCTATCAGCAGGCTGGCGCCGCCGGTGCTCCTGACGGGGCGCCCGGAGGCAATGGCAGCAGTGGCAATGGGTCGAGCGCGGCCTCCACGGACGACGTGATCGACGCGGAGTTCACGGAAAGCAAGTGATCGCGGCCTTCACTTCTCGGCTTGAGTCCGCACCAGCCCCCCCCCCTCACGGGGGGCTGGTGCATGGGGCCAGGCTCACAATAGGAATGGCGCCGCCCAGCTAACCAAAGATCCGATTGGCGCCGCTGCTGCCGATGGCCGGCAGGGTGCCGCTGTATCCGGTGAGCTGGATCAGCAGATCGTTGCTGCCGTTGAGGGGTGCGCTGCTGTCGTTGATCAGGAGGTAGGTGCCGGCAATGGTGGAGTTGGTGGCACGCACGAGGGCAGCGGCGTGGCCGGCGAGGGGTTGGTTGCCCGCCAGGGCGCCGTTGGCATCCGCGAACACGCTGGTGGCCAGTTGCAGGAGGGTGGTGGCGGCGGCGTTGTCGACGGCGCGGGAGAAGGCGGTGGGGAGGGGCAGCGGCGAGCCGCTGGTGGAAACGAGCGTGATTTTGTCGCTGGCGAAGGCGAAGTCGGTGATGCGGTCGGGAGCGGTGATGAGGGAGTCGGAGAAGCGATCTGTGCCGCCATTGCCCGTGAGGGTATCCTCGCCAGCAAGGCCACTGATGATATCAAGGCCATCTGAGCCGTAGAGATTATCATTACCAGCGGTGCCGAATTGGGGAATGGGCAGCAGCGCGATCTGAGCATTGGTTAAGGAGGTTCCATCGGCAAAGCGCAGGGCGGAAAGCTGATAGGACCTGC
>JBIKTO010000142.1:0-6470 GCA_044348065.1 Cyanobium sp. | reverse complement strand
GGCGGCCAGGGCCGCCGGCGGGGACGCCGCGCCGATCTCATGGGGCACCACCCCCTCCAGGTAGCGCTCCAGGGGCACCTCCTCCACCAGGCTCCAGCTGCCGTGGGCATCGGCCTGAAGCCGGAACGGCCCGGCATAGACCCCGCTCTGCCAGGCCAGCCCGGCGGGGGCGACAAGCCGCAGCGGCCCCTCAAGCGCCACCGCGCCGGTGGGGCGGCGAAGCTCCAGGGCCAGGCGGTCGCGGGGCCGCTCCTCCACCAGGCGGGTCGCAACGCCCAGAGGGGGCTTGAGCCCCGGCGTGGACCAGATCTCCCAGTCCCGGGAGCGGGCGATGCGCACCTCGCCGCCAGCGGTCGACCAGGCGCGGGCGGCCTGCTCCGCGCTTTCGAAGCTGGGGAAGGGTCCCTGCACCTGCCGGCGAATCAGGATCGGGCTCGCCAGGGGCTGGCGCCGCCAGGCCAGGGCCAGCTCCGGGGCGGTGAAGCGACGGCCGGCGGCATCGCTGAGGGTGAGGCTGCCGGAGGCGGCCCGCAGCTGCAGCGGCGCGGCCTGAACCGGATCACCCTGGGGGGCGAGTCGGGCCGCCAACGCCACCCAGAGCACGGGCCTGGCGGTCTGGAGCGGCGCCGGGGCGGGCACCGGCCAGTGCAGGATCAGCGGCGGCTCCGGCGGACCACCCGCCGCCCGGCATCCCCCGGCCAGCAGCAGGGTGGAGCCCACCAGCAGCCGCGAGAGGGCGGGCGGGGGGACGCGGAGGGGGCGCAGAGGCATGGCGAGGCGTAGGGCCGCGGGGGTGGGGGGAGGGAGGGGCCGCGTCGTACTCTGCTTGTTTGTGCACACGACCCAGCTGATGCCGAAGCTCAAGACCCGCAAAGCGGCCGCCAAGCGGTTCCAGGCCACCGGCAGCGGCAAGTTCGTGCGGAGGCGTGCGTTCCGCAACCACCTCCTCGATCACAAGAGCCCGAAACGCAAGCGCTATCTGGGCACCATGGCCGTGGTCGACGACCGCGACCACGACAACGTCGCCCTGATGCTCCCCTACGCCTGAGCCACGGCTGCGCCTGAACCACGGTTGCGCCTGAGCCACCGCTTCGCCCCTGTCCACCATCCCCACGCCCTGAGTTCGTTCCATGGCCCGCGTCAAGAGGGGCAACGTCGCCCGCAAACGCCGCAATAAGGTTCTCCGCCTGGCCCGAGGGTTTCGCGGCAGCAACGGCAGCCTCTTCCGCACCGCCAATCAGCGGGTGATGAAGGCGCTCTGCAACGCCTACCGGGATCGCCGCCGCCGCAAGCGTGATTTCCGCCGCCTCTGGATCGCCCGCATCAACGCCGCGGCCCGCCTCAACGGCATCAGCTACAGCCGCCTGATCGGTGGCCTGAAGAAGGCTGATGTGCGCCTGAACCGCAAGATGCTCGCCCAGCTGGCCGTGGTCGACCCCGGCAGCTTCAGCTCCGTGGTCGCCGCCGCCGCTCGCTGAGCGCCCGCGCAGCCGGATGCGAGAGCTTCTCCCCCAGGCCTATCTGATCGGCCTGATCGGGCTGCTGGGCGTCGCCGCCTTCGCGGTCGGTCGTCAGGTGCTGCGGGTGCGCCGCGATGAAGTCGCCCTGGCCCGGCTGGGCGACGCCGCCGCCGGTGGCCTGCCGAGCGATTCGGCGGCGCTCTATGAGCTCGGCTCGGTGCAGCTGCGCAAACGGCTCTATGACCAGGCGGGCGACAGCCTGCGCAAGGCCCTGCGCCTGGCGGAGGAGGAGAAGGCCCCCGCCGAAGCCCTGGCCCTGATCCAGAACGCCCTCGGCTTTGCCCTGGCGGCCCAGGGGCGCTATCCCGCCGCCATCCGCCATTACCGGGCGGCCCTCAAATGCCGGGCGGAGTACCCGGTGGCGATGAACAACCTCGCCTTCGCCCTGGAGAAGCAGCAGAAGCCCGAGGAGGCCCGCCCGCTCTACGAGCGCGTGCTGGAGCTGGAGGCGGGCAATGCCACAGCCCGGCGACGGCTGCGCCGGCTGGAGCGGCAGGGCATCGAGGATGGGCCGGGCTCCGGCGGCGACGACAAAGCCGCCTGAACGGCCTCACCAGAGGCCGCGCACCACACCGCCCGGCTTGGTCGGCGCTTCGGGAGGCGCTCCCGGCACCAGTTGCAGGCGACCGCCGGGATTGGTGAGCCGGGGGGCATGCCAGCCGCTGAGGGACAGCCCCTGCAAGCCCTGGAACTCGCCGCCGGCCTCCAGACCCGCCCCCAGGCCGCTGGCCAGGGGCAACAGATCGAGCTGGTCCGACTTGGCGTTGATGTTGCCCTGGAAGGGGGTTTCCAGGCCGGCGATCAACAGGCGGCCCCGCAGCACCACCATCTGGCCGCTGGGCACCACGGAATCCAGCAGAAGCTGCACCGGCTGGGGGGCGGCGCCGCGTTCGAAGGCTCGGTAGCTGCCGCGCCAGGCACGGGGGATGCGGGTGGCGATCAACTCGGCCCGACCCACCGGATCAAAGGTCTCGACGCTGCCGCCGATGCCGCCATCGTCCGCCAGGGAGCCCCGGGGGGGCGTGTACGCCGGGAAGGCATCGGCGGGCAGGGCCGGAACCGGAGACGTGAGCGGCAGGGGCACAGCCGTCGGCGTCGGGGCGGGGGGGGTGAGGGCCAGCAGCGGCAGGGGCATCGCGGGGGGCGCGGGTGCCCAGCGAGACTAGGGGGAACTGCCCGCCCCCGGCACCACACCTTGACCCAGAGCGCCACCCCCTCCGCCGCCGGGGACCTGCTGATCGGCCAGCGCCGCTTCTCCAGCCGGTTGATGACCGGCACCGGCAAATACCCCTCCCTGGAGACGATGCGGGCCTGCCTGGTCGCCAGCGGCTGCGAGATCGTGACGGTGGCGGTGCGGCGCGTTCAGAGCCAGGCCGCCGGCCATGGCGGGCTGATGGAGGCGATCGACTGGAGCCGCCACTGGATGCTCCCCAACACCGCCGGCTGCGCCACGGCGGAGGAGGCGCTGCGGGTAGCCCGCCTGGGCCGGGAGCTGGCCCGTCTGGCGGGACAGGAGGACAACAACTTCGTGAAGCTGGAGGTGATCCCCGATCCCCGCCACCTGCTGCCCGACCCGATCGGCACGCTGCAGGCGGCGGAGCAGCTGGTGAAGGAGGGCTTCACGGTGCTGCCCTACATCAACGCCGACCCGGTGTTGGCGAAACGGCTCGAGGAGGTGGGCTGCGCCACGGTGATGCCCCTGGGCTCACCGATCGGCTCGGGTCAGGGCATCCGCAACGCCGACAACATCGCCCTGATCATCGAGGCGGCCCGGGTGCCGGTGGTGGTGGATGCCGGCATCGGCGTCCCCAGCGAGGCGGCCCAGGCGATGGAGATGGGCGCCGACGCCCTGCTGATCAACAGCGCCATCGCCCTGGCCGACGATCCGGTGGCGATGGCCCGGGCGATGGCGATGGCCACCGAGGCCGGCCGGGTGGCCTTCGGGGCGGGCCGTCTGCCGGCGCGGCGGCAGGCCAACGCCAGCTCCCCCAGCCAGGGGCGGGTGGGGGCCTAGAGGCGGCGCGGGTCTGTGACGAACCATTCCGGATCGGGGAAGGATCCGGAGAGCCTCCATAGCGTGCCACCAGTCACAGCCCCACCCATGCAGGTCACGGAAGAGGACGGCGGCCGGCTCAACGCCTTTGCCAAGGAGCCGCCCATGGTGGTGCTGGAGGAGGGAGCGGGCGGCTCGGCCAACACGCGCCTGGTGCTGATCGGCGGCGCCGTGCTGGTGCTCCTGATGGTGGGGATCGCCGCCGGCATTCGCTGAGGGCCTGCCGCTCCGGCGGGGCCGGAGGCCTGTAGTAGCTTGCTCCAGCTGAGCATCTGCTCGTTCAGGAGACACGGGTGAAGGTTTTCGTTCTCGGCGGCGACGGCTTCTGCGGGTGGCCCTGCGCAGTGAACCTGGCGGATGCCGGCCACGATGTGGTCATCGTCGACAACCTCAGCCGACGCAAGATCGACATCGACCTCGGCGTGGAGTCGCTCACGCCGATCGCCACGATCTTCGAGCGGCTGCGCGCCTGGGAGCAGGTGGGTGGTCGGGCGATGCGCTTCGTGCACCTTGATATCGCCCGCGAGTACGAATGTTTGCTGGAGTTGCTGCGCAGCGAGCGACCGGACGCGATCGTGCATTTCGCCGAGCAGCGAGCCGCTCCCTATTCGATGAAAACCAGCGCCACCAAGCGCTATACGGTCGATAACAACGTCAACGGCACCCACAATCTGCTGGCCGCCATTGTCGAGAGCGGGCTGAATATCCACATCGTTCACCTCGGCACGATGGGGGTGTACGGCTACGGATCCCATCGCGGCGCCACGATTCCCGAGGGCTATCTCACCGTGGAAGTGCCCCAGGCGGATGGCAGTCGCTTCACCGAGAAGATCCTGCATCCCACCAATCCGGGCAGCGTTTATCACATGACCAAGACGCTCGATCAATTGCTGTTTTTCTATTACAATAAAAACGACGGCATCCGCATCACCGATCTGCACCAGGGCATCGTCTGGGGCACCAACACCGCCCTCACCGAAAAGGATCCGCGCCTCACCAACCGTTTCGATTACGACGGTGACTACGGCACGGTGCTGAACCGGTTTCTGATGCAGGCGGCGATCGGCTACCCGCTCACCGTGCACGGCACCGGCGGCCAGACGCGCGCCTTCATCCACATCCGCGATTCGGTGCGCTGCGTGCAGCTCGCCCTGGAGCACCCCCCCGCCCATGGCGAGAAGGTGAAGATCTTCAACCAGATGACGGAAAGCCACCGCGTCGCCGACCTGGCCGAGAAGGTGGCGGCCCTCACCGGCGCCCGAATCGACCAGCTGCCCAACCCACGCAATGAGGCGATCGAAAACGATCTGATCGTCGACAACCGTTGTTTCCTGGAACTCGGGCTGCAGCCCACCACCCTCGACGACGGCCTGCTCTCCGAGGTGGTGGATGTGGCCAGGCGCTGGGCCGATCGCTGCGACCGCTCCAAGATCCCCTGCCGTTCCGCCTGGACCACCCGTCAGGCGGAAGCCATCCGCACGGGCGGCTGAGGGACGCGGGTGCGACTGTGAAGATCGTCTTTTTCACCGAAACCTTCCTGCCGAAGGTCGATGGCATCGTCACGCGGCTCACGAAGACGATCCAGCACCTGGTCGCCAGCGGCGATGAGGTGCTGGTGTTCTGTCCGGAAGGCGCACCCGACACCTGGATGGGGGCTCGGGTGATCGGCGTGCCGGCGATGCCCCTGCCCCTCTACCCCGAACTGAAACTGGCCCTGCCGCGTCCCGCGGTCTCCGAGGCGCTCGAGCGCTTCGCCCCCGACCTGGTGCACGTGGTGAACCCGGCGGTGCTCGGCCTGGGGGGCATCTGGCTGGCCAAGACCCGCAACCTGCCGCTGGTGGCCAGCTACCACACCCACCTGCCGAAGTATCTGGAGCACTACGGCATGGGCATGCTCGAACCCCTGCTCTGGGAGCTGCTCAAGGCCGCCCACAACCAGGCCCAGCTCAACCTCTGCACCTCCACCGCCATGGTCGACGAGCTCAGCGACAAGGGCATCCAGCACACGGCGCTCTGGCAGCGGGGGGTGGACACCGAGCTGTTCCGCCCCGAGATGGCCTGCGCGGCGATGCGGGAGCGCCTGCATGGCCAGCACGACGACACCGGCCATCTGCTGCTTTACATCGGCCGGCTGTCCGCCGAGAAGCAGATCGAGCGCATCCGGCCGGTGCTGGAGGCGATGCCCGAAACGCGCCTGGCCCTGGTGGGCGACGGCCCCCATCGCCAGCAGCTGGAGCGGGTGTTCCAGGGCACCCCCACCACCTTCGTGGGCTATCTGGCCGGGGCGGACCTGGCGGCCGCCTACGCCAGCGGCGACGCCTTCCTCTTCCCCTCCAGCACCGAAACCCTGGGCCTGGTGCTGCTGGAATCGATGGCCGCCGGCTGCCCGGTGGTGGGGGCCGAGCGCGGCGGCATCCCCGACATCGTCACCGACGGAATCAACGGCTGTCTCTATGACCCCGACAACGGCGACAGCCTGATCGAAGCGGTGCGGCGCCTGCTGGGGGATCCGGCGCAGCGGAGCACGCTTCGGCTGGCGGCGCGCCAGGAGGCCGAGCGCTGGGGCTGGAGCGGCGCCACCGAACAGCTGCGGGGCTACTACCGGCGCGTGCTGGGTCAGCGGCCGCTGGAGCTGGCCGCCTGAGGGGCGGGGCCGGACGCCCCCTGGAACCAGGTGGTCATCAGCGCCTTGACCATCGGTGCCGCCACCGTGCCGCCGTAGCCGCCGCTGTTCTCCCCGAAGGCGATGATCACCAGCTCGGGATGGCCGGCCGGGGCATAACCGCCGAACCAGGCGTGGTCGGGGCGGGGCGGATCCTCGGCGGTGCCGGTCTTGCCCGCCACCGCGGGCAGGGACGGGTCGTTGAGGATCGTGGCGGTGCCCTCGGTGACCACCT
>JBIKTO010000141.1:0-6482 GCA_044348065.1 Cyanobium sp. | reverse complement strand
GATAGACGCCTGGGTTTTCGAACTTGGCTATGTCCGCCCCAACTTTGTCAGCTTGGAAAAGGAACGGGTCAACGCCCGCTCCTCCCTGAACAAGGGCGCAGACTTCTACCAGCAACTACCCAGCGCCCCACCCCTAGCCAGAAGGGCATTCAAACCTGGCATTCGCTGGCGCAAATGGTGGAAGATGCCCACGTTCATTCTTCATTCATTTACCAACTACCGCATCATCCAAGGCAGCCACAAGCTGCAGCCCAGACCCTCCTACTTATGGGCCCAGACTCTCGGTCTGGTACGCAAGTACATCTACTCCTTCAGCGAACGCTCAATCCTGTCCAGCATCAACAAGGGTGGGCCCTACATCCTGGTACCACTTCAGGTCTCCAATGATTCCCAGATCACCCTGAGTTCGGATTACCAGGGCATGGAGCCCTTCATCGAGGAGCTGATCGACTCTTTCGCCACCGATGCCGAGCCGGGCGATCGACTGGTGTTCAAGCACCACCCCCGAGACCGTGGCTACAACCACTATGGTCGCTTGATCCGACGGCTCGCCCAGGCGCACGGCATCGCCCACCGCGTGCTCTATTTCCACGATGGCCCGCTGGGGCCAATCCTGAAGCGCGCCAAGGCCGTGGTCACGATTAACAGCACCGTGGGCCTGCAGGCTCTCTATCACGCCACGCCCACCAAGGTGCTGGGCCGCACCTTCTACAACATGCCGGGCCTCACGGATCAGCAGAGCCTCGCGGACTTCTGGCGCCATCCCGAGCCCTCCGACCGCGACCTGTTTCTGAAGTTCTATGCCCACCTGATCGAGACCACCCAGATCAGCGGCAATTTCGACGGCGCCTTTCCCTTCGCGAGCACGTTCCGCATCGCTCCCGGTCTGGCGCCCCGTCCCTCGTCACGCCGACCGACCCCCCTGCGGGTGGCTCTGCGCCTGCTGATCTTGATCAGCGGCTTCGCGACGTACTATCTGCAGCTTCTCGCCATCGCACTCGGAGCCCGCGACACGGCCCGCCGTCTGCTGGAGAAGGCCTCCCGCCTGGTGCTCCAGGGGCTCGGGGTGCGTGTGCTGATGCATCGACGCCAGGGACCGCCTGATCTCCGGCCGGAGATCCACATCGCCAACCACGGCCATCCCCTCGACGTTTTGCTGGTTCAGGGCCACTTCCGCGAGTGCAGCATGACGACCGCCGCCCGTCACCTGCGCCACCTGCTGCCCCTCTTCCGTCTCAGCGCCGAGAACTACGGCCACATCCATCTCAACCACCTCTGTCCGGGCTCCCGCTTTGAGGGGCTGCGCAAGCTGATCCGCCTGATGCGCAGCCGCGGCCGCCTGTTCCTCTTCCCCAGCGGCTCCCTGGTCACACCAATCACCGATCGGGTCTCCGGCAGCCTGCACCTTCTGGCCCGCCACAGCGACGCGCTGATCATTCCCTGGACCACCCACTACGAGGGCTTCGCGGAGACGGAGGAGGCCCTGCGCTACCGACCCCTCCCCCTGATCCTCTCCCGTCTGACCGGACCCGAGGCCACGATCCGCTGCCACGAGGGCACGCCGATCGAGCCGCGACAGTTCGCCGATCAGCGCACCCTCTCCCGACACATCCGGGAGTACTACCGCAGCAAGAAGCAAGCCAAGTTTCTGGCCTGCTGAGCCTCAGGCCTGCTGGCGGGAAGTCCCGGAGCGGGCAAGCTCCCTCTCCCAGACGGGCTGCAGCGGGTCCACCAGAAGCCTGAGCAATTGGCGGGGCCTCAGAGTCTCCATGTCGCAGTGCACGAGGATTTCCGTGATCTGGTTGAAATCCTTCGCCAAAGAGAGCCCAACTACACGCGAATTGCCAAAATCAAAGTAGCGGCGCAACAGCACGGGCCCGCGAAATGGGATCTGGTAACGATCCGCCAGATCCCGCTCCAGTCGCAGGAGATTTTCCGGCCGGGGCTGGAGTGGGGCCGCCGGGGGGAGGTCCAGGGGATGGCGCGGAGGGGGTACCCACAGCCAGTCCCGGAACGGGGGCTGCAGAAGCGCTGCGAGATAGTCCTGGTTGAGAGCTTCCGGAGTGGCGAAGTGGTTGTAGGAGACCATCCCCAGCAGGTGGCTGTGGCCATTGGCCCGCGGGATGCTGACCATCGCCTGCAGCAGCACCATCAGCACAGGGGTGCTGCGCTGGTAAGGGCGGGACACGAAGGTGCGGCCGATTTCCGCGTAGGCCATGCCGCCGGCGCGTAGATGGGCGTCCAGGCCGGGGTAACAGTGCTCCAGGTAGGAGCTGCTGCCGTCTGGGGGTCGTAGTCGCCAGCCGGAGAGAGCCATGCGCAGGGATCCGGCCAGCGCCTGCTTCTCCCGGTCCCAGACGAGCAGATGCCAGTAGTGGTTGTCCCGGCCATCGAGATCGACCTCGCTGGGGCCATGGGGGGAGATGCGACGAAACGTTTTGGCCCGCACGGAGCCCACCCAGGCCCCGACATGCCGAAACTGTTCGGGGGAGAGGAAGTAGATGTCAAACTCCTCGGATCCAAAGCACAACTGGCTCGCCAGATCGCCTGTCAGTAGCAAGGATTCAGGGCGTTGCCCACGATCGCCGCTGTATCCGAGCACCACGAATCATCTCCACTCATCGCACATTAAGCTGAGATTGTAGGCGTTCCCCGGACTGCCGCGGCCCTTTCCGATCCCCTGTCACGCTGCACCCCTGGCCCTGTGGCCCTGGTGCATCAGGGCGGGGGCTCGACCATCGCCCATTTCCTGCGGGGGCCTCTGACGGCCAGGGGATTCCGGATCGTCGAGATCGACTCCGCCGCGGATCCAGATTCGCGCACCCTGGAGCGTCTGGCCGGTTGCGGGCTGATCGTGGCGGTGCGCTACCTGCCCAGGCCCTGGCTGGCCCCCCTGGCCCGCTTGCGGGAGGCCGGGGTGACCCTGGCCTATCTGATGGACGACGACCTGCTCGATCCCGCCGCCCAGGCCCTGCTGCCCCGCTCCTACCGGCGAAGGCTGTGGGAGCGAGTGACCCGCCTGCATCACCGTGTCCCCCGGCTGGTGGACCGGATCTGGGTCACCAGCGATTTCCTGTTCCACAAATACGCCCATCTCGGGGCGGAACAGCTGCCGCTGCGCCCTGATCCCGAGCTGCTGCAAATCCGACCCCGGCTGCAGCTCGCCTACCTGGGGACCAGCGTGCACGAGGCCGAGTTCGCCTGGCTGTTGCCGCTGCTGGAGGAACTGCAACGCCGGCAGTCCCATACCCATGTGGAGCTGTTCGGCGACCTGGCGATCAACCGTCGCTTCCGGGGGCTGCCGCGGGTGCGCATCCTCCATCCGATGGCGTGGGACAACTTCCTGGCCGAGACGGGTCATGGCCGGATCGACATTCTGCTCTGCCCGCTGCTGAGCAGTCCCTTTAACGCCGCCCGCGCCGCCGTGAAGCTGATCGACGCCGCCCGCAGCGGCGCGGTGGGCCTTTACTCGGACCGATCCCCCTACCGGGAGGCGGTGGAGCACGGCGTTGACGGTCTCCTCCTGGACGACGAGGCCCAGACCTGGTTGGCGGCGATTGAGCGGCTGATCCAGCAGCCAAAGGAACGGCAGCGATTGGCGGAGGCAGGGCGGCGGCGGGCGCTGAATTGGTGCCAGCCTCCGGGCGATTAGCTGGTCGGTCGCCGGCGCCGCGCGCCGGATCCTTCCCCTAGCCTCATGGGTCTCTCCTCCAGATTCCCGATGCCGATCCGCCCGGCCCTGGCCAAGACTTTGGTCCTACCCCTGGCGATCTGCCTGGGCGGCCCGATCTCCGGCACGGTCCTGCCCGCGGCGGCCCAGAGCGCGCGCCCTTTCGGCTCCGCCGCCACCGCCAGGATCCCGGAAGCCCCCGGACCGGTCCGCTACCGGCTCGGGCCTGGTGACCGGCTGCGCATGACCGTCTTCCGGATGGAGGGCTACGAGACCACCGCCGAAGTGATGAGCGACGGCAGCCTCAACCTGCCGCGACTGGGCTCCGTGCCCCTATGGGGTCTGACGATGGACGAAGCCCGCGCCCGGATCACCCGGGGCTATGCCCGCATCCTGCGGCGGCCGATCGTCTACCTGGATCTGCTGCAGGCCCGGCCCGTGCGCGTCTCGGTCAGCGGCGAGGTGCAGCGCCCGGGTCTGTACAGCATTGGCCAGGGGGGAAGCAATCAGCTCGCCAGCAGCGGCACCGGAGCCAGCACCACCACCATCCAGACGGCCGGCTGGCCCACTTTGGTGGACGCCGTACAGAAGGCCGGGGGCATCACCGCCTACGGCGATCTGCGACGGGTAACGATCCAGCGGCCCGGCGGCGGCCCGCAATCGCCGGTGCGAACCCAGGAATACGACTTCCTGCAGGTGCTTGAAAGCGGCGGACCGACCGTGAACCCACTCCTCTACGACGGAGACAGCGTGCTGATCCCGAGGGCGGAGAAGGTGAGCGAGACCGAGATGCTGAAGGTCGCCTCCTCCACCTTCGCGCCCGACACCATCAGCGTGAACGTGGTGGGGGAGGTGGAACGGCCCGGCGCCCAGGCGATCAAGGCCAACAGTCCCCTCTCCCAGGCTCTCCTCTCCGCCGGGGGGCTGACCCGCCGGGCCAGCGCCGGCAACGTGCGGCTGCTGCGGTTGGAGCCCAACGGCACGATCAAGCAGGCCACGGTGGCCTTCAACCCCACAGCTCCCCTGGGTTCCAAGGAGAACCCGCCCCTGCAGCAGGGGGATGTGGTGGTGGTGAGCCGCCACGGCTGGGCGAAGGCCACCGACAGTCTGCGCTCGGCGGTGGAACCGGTGGGCCCGATCCTGAACGCCGCCTCCCTGTTCCGCCTGCTCGGTCTCCCCCTGTTCTGATTCCTCCGTTCAGCCACCATGGGCCCAGGCCTTACCGTGCATCGGTTCCGTCCCTACCCCCGGATCCCGGCCCGCTGACGTGACCCTGCGGCTGACCAACACGCTCACCCGCCGCCTTGAGCCCTTCGTCCCCCGGGACGAGGGCCGGGTGAGCATCTACTGCTGCGGGGTCACCGTCTACGACCTTTGCCATCTGGGCCACGCCCGCAGCTACATCGCCTGGGACGTGTTGCGCCGCTACCTGAGCTGGCGCGGTTTCTCGGTGACCTACGTGCAGAACTTCACCGACATCGACGACAAGATCCTGCGACAGGCGGCCGCGGAGGGCAGCTCGATGGAGGTGGTGAGCGAGCGCAACATCGCCGCCTATTACCGCGACATGGATGCGCTGAACGTGATGCGGCCCGACCGCACCCCCCGCGCCACCCGCTGCCTGGACGGCATCCGTTCCCTGATCACGGAACTGGAGCGGCGCGGCGCCGCCTATTCCGCCGATGGTGACGTCTACTTCGCGGTGGTCAGCAAGGCCGACTACGGCAAGCTCAGTGGTCGCTCCCTGGACCAGCAGCAGGAGGGGGCCAGCGGCCGCACCCGCGAGGAGGAGGAGGGGCGCAAGCGCCATCCCTTCGATTTCGCCCTGTGGAAGGGGGCCAGGGCCGGCGAACCCAGCTTCCCCTCGCCCTGGGGCCCCGGCCGGCCCGGATGGCACATCGAATGTTCGGCCATGGTGCGGCAGGAACTGGGGGACAGCATCGATATCCACGTCGGCGGCGCCGATCTGATCTTTCCCCACCACGAAAACGAGATCGCCCAGTCAGAGAGCGTCACCGGCGTACCGCTGGCGCGCTATTGGCTGCACAACGGCATGGTCAACGTCGGCGGCGAAAAGATGTCAAAGTCGCTTGGCAACTTCACCACGATTCGCGCCCTGTTGGCCAGCGGCGTTGCGCCGATGACCCTGCGGCTGTTCGTGCTGCAGGCCCACTACCGCAAACCGCTCGACTTCAGCACCGCCGGTCTAGAGGCAGCGGCCACCGGTTGGGCAGGGCTGGAGGCGGCCCTGGCCCTCGGGGACGAGGATCGCCTCGGCTGGCAGGTCGCCGCGGGGGACTCAGCGACACCGGCGGGGGAGCTGGCCGAGGCCCGTCACCGCTTCATCGCAGCCATGGATGACGACCTCAACACCGCCGCGGCCCTGGGGGAGCTGTTCGAGCTGGCCCGGCCCCTGCGCTCCCTCGCCAACCGGCTGCGCAGCGGGGATGCCCCCGCCCAGGCCGACCGGGATCTTGCCGATCGCTGGCGGCTGCTGGTGGAACTGACCGGTGTGCTCGGACTCTGCGCCCCAGCGAGGAGCCCCGTGGAGGGGGGCGCCGGGGTGAGCGGCACCGATCAGGAGCAACGTCTGCGGGAGCGGCTGTTGCAGCGTCTGGAGGCCAAGCGGGGCCGGGACTTCGCCACCGCCGACCGGCTCCGGGCGGAGATCCTGGCCGAGGGGGTGGACCTCTTCGATAAGGGTGGGGTGGGCATCACCACCGCCAGCGGCGGCCCCCTCTCCCGGCCGATCACCGTCACGCTCGAGCCGGAGGGCAGCGAAACCCCGCCGGCCTGAGCCCCCCACCCTTGA
>JBIKTO010000140.1:0-6488 GCA_044348065.1 Cyanobium sp. | reverse complement strand
CGGCGATCGCCTGATCGCTGGCCCGGGGCAGCTGCACGTAGCGGCCGGCGGCGGCCTCCGCCAGGTCTTTGCCCATGCCGCTGCCGATGAACTTGCGCTCGGTGTCGATCACCAGCAGCTTCAGGCCGAGCGCGCGATAGCGGCCGGCCACCTGCTTCACCTCCTCGCGCAGATCCACCGGCGCCTCCCCCTCCAGCTCCGGCTGGCCGAGGGAGCGGGACAGCGGCACATTGCCGCGGCCGTCGGTGATCGCCACCACCACCACCTGGCTGAGGTCGCCGGTGGCCAGGGCGTTGGCCCCCACCCGGGCCGCCAGGCTGAGGCCGTGGGCCAGGGGCGAGCCGCCGCCGCAGGGCATCGATTCCAGGCGGCGGCGGGCGGCGGTGATCGAGCGGGTGGGGGGCAGCAGCACGTCGGCCGCCTCGCCGCGGAAGGGGATCAGGGCCACCTCATCGCGCTTCTCGTAGGCCTCGGTGAGCAGGCGCAGCACCGCCCCCTTGGCGCTCTGCATGCGGTTGAGGGCCATCGAACCGCTGGCATCCACCAGGAAGATCACCAGGGCGCCGGCCTTGCGCTCCAGCTGCTTGGCCCGCAGGTCGGCCTCCTCCACGATCACGCGCCGCTCCGGCTGGCGGGCGCGGCGGGCCTGCTGGTACGGGGCGGCGGCCCGCAGGGTGGCGTCCACGGCGATGCGGCGCACCGGGCCGCGGGGAAGCATGGGCCGCACGTAACGCCCGCGGCTGTCGCTGCGCACCGCCGAGCGGCTGCCGCTGGCGCCGGCGCGGGCCTTGGCGGCGGAGAAGAGCAGCAGGTCGGGGTCGAGCACGGTGGCCTCCGGATCGAGCAGGAATTCCTCCGGAATCGAGGGGGGCGCCTGCTCCTCGGGACTGTCCTCCTCGTCCTGGTCGTCCGGTTCGTCGTCGGGGGGTTCCTCCTCCGGGGGGGTGTCGGGCTCGGGGGGCTCCTCGGGCGGCTGCTCCCCCTGGGGCGGCGGCGGGGGCGGCGGCTGCAGGGGCTGGTCGGGATCGGGCGGCGGCAGCTGGCGGGCCCGGGGGGCGATCACCAGCCGCACCGCCACCTGCAGGTCGTCGGCCTCCACCTGATCGCGACCGCTGAGGGCGGCGTGGGCGCGGGCGACCCGCAGGGCGTAGAGCTCGGCCCGGTGCCCCTCCACGCCGCCGCGGATCGCCTCGTTCACCAGGTAGGCGACCTGCGGCCGTGCGATGCGCACATCGGGCAGCCACTGGCGGGCGAGCAGCAGCTGGGTGGCCAGGGCGTCGGTCTCCTCGCGGAAGCGCTCGCCGAAGGCTTCGCTGCCGGCGCCATGCTCCAGGGCGGAGCGGCTGATCGCCACGCGCTGCTCCAGCTCCAGCAGCTGGTTGGCGGAGAGGGCGATGGCGAAGCGATCGAGCAGGTGGTCGCGCACCGCCCCCTCCTCGGGGTTGTAGGTGGCGATCAGCAGGCAGCGGCAGGGGTGGCTGAGGCTGAGGCCCTCCCGCTCGATGCGGTTCTCGCCGCTGCCCACCGCCGCCAGCAGCAGGTTGGTGATGCCCTCATCAAGCAGGTTGAGCTCATCGACGTAGAGCACGCCGCGGTGCGCCTCGGCCAGCAGGCCGGGCTGGAACACCGGCGCGCCGGCCGCCAGGGAGGCGGCCACATCCACCGACCCCAGCAGGCGGTCTTCGGTGACCCCCAGGGGCACCTGCACGAAGGGGGCCGGCACCACCCTGGTGGGCAGCAGGGCGGAGCGGTCGCGGCCCTCGGGATCGCCGCCGAGCTCCTGCACCCGCCGGCGGATCGGCGCGTCCCATTCGTCGGGCCGGGCCGGGTCGCTGTTGAGGGCGAAGGGGCCAGGGCCGAGGTCGAGCACATCGATCGGCGGCAGCAGGGCGTGCAGGCCGCGGGCGAGCACCGACTTGCCGGTGCCGCGCCCCCCGGCGATCACCACCCCGCCCAGGCCCGGATCCACCGCCGCCAGCAGCAGCGCCAGCTTGAGGGTGCCGTGGCCGGTGATCGCCGCCAGGGGGAAGGCGCGGGCGGCGGCGGCGCGGGCGAAGGAGCTGCCGGAGGCGCTGACGGCCATGGAGGGGGGAAAACCCAGGAGGGAGAGCCAGTCTCGCCGATCGGATCCCGTGGCAGGATCGCGAGCCCCTGTGCCCACCGCCGCCGTGAGCGCCTCCAGCCCCACTGATGCCGCAGCCGAAGCCTGGGGGGTGGCGGGCCGCTTCCGACTGCCGGGCCCGGTCACGTCGGTGACGCCCCTGGGCAACGGCAACGTCAATGAAACCTTTCTGGTGCGGGTGGACGCGCCGGGGTCGCCGGGTTTTGTGCTCCAGCGGCTCAACACCCAGGTGTTCCGCCAACCGCGGTTGGTGATGGGCAACCTGGCGACCCTGGCGGCCCACGTGGAGCGGCGGCTGGCGGCCGGGGCGGTGGTGGCGCCGGGGCGGCGCTGGGAGATGCCGGCGCTGGTGCGGGCCCGTGACGCCGACGAGCCCTGGGTGGAAGAGGGGGCGACGTTCTGGCGGGCACTCACTTATGTGGAGGGCTCCCGCAGCCTGGATGTGCTGGAGAACCCTGAGCAGGCGCGGCAGGTGGGCGACGCCCTGGGCACGTTCCACGCCCTGATCCACGACCTGCCGGTGGCGGAGCTGGCGGACACCTTGGAGGGCTTCCACGTGACGCCCCTCTACCTGGTGCAGTACCAGCAGGCCCTGGCGGCCTATGGCGGGGCGGTGAGCCCGGAGCTGGCCTGGGCCCAGGCCTTCGTCGCGGAACGCGTCGCCCTGGCGCCGCTGCTGGAGGACGCCCTGGCGCGGGGCGAGCTGCGGCGGCGGCCGATCCACGGCGACCCGAAGGTGAACAACGTGCTGCTCGATGCGGCCAGCGGCGCGGCGATCGGCCTGGTGGATCTGGATACGGTCAAGCCCGGGCTGGTGCAGTGGGACATCGGCGATGGCCTGCGCTCCGCCTGCAACCCGCTGGGGGAGGAAACGGGCGACTGGCGAGCGGTGCACTTCGATCCGCAGCTGGCGGAGGCCTGGCTGGCGGGCTATCTGGAAGCGGCGCGCGGCTTCCTGACGGACGCGGATTTCGCCACGATCGTGCCTTCGATCCGGCTGCTCGCCTTCGAGCTGGGCCTGCGCTTCCTGGCCGACCACCTGGCCGGCGACGTGTACTTCCGCACCGAGCGGCCGGGCCAGAACCTGGCCCGCGCCCTGGTGCAGCTGCGGCTGTGCGAAAGCGTCGAAGCGCAGAGCGGCGCGCTGGAGGCGATCGTGGCGCGGCTGCGGGGGGTTGGGTCATGAGCGGGGCGGAGGGCGAAGCCGCCGCGGTCGAGGGGCCCGCAAGCCAGGGATTCCGGCTGGTCCCCTTCGGCGGGCCTGAGGCCGCGGCCGGCGGACTGGCCGTGGAGGGCCGGATCGCCCGCCAGGGCGAGCGCCTGACGGTGGACTACGCCCTGCACGACCCGGCCGCCAGCCTGCGCCTCCCGCCAGCGGCGCCCAACCCCCGCCGCCGCGACGAGCTGTGGCAGGCCACCTGCCTGGAGCTGTTCCTGGCGCTGCCGGGGCAGGAGGCGTACCGGGAGTTCAACCTCTCCCCCAGCGGCGACTGGGCGATCTACCAGCTTGACGGCTACCGCCGCGGCCTGCGCCCCGACCCCGCCTGGACCACCCTGCCCTCCAGTCGCCACGACGAGGCCGGCGTGCTGCGGCTCCACCTGGACACCAGCCTGCCCCCCGAGCTGGCGGCGGCCCCGCTGCTGGAGGCGGCGATCACGGCGGTGCTGCAGCACCAGGACGGCCGCTGCGACTACTGGGCGCTGCTGCATCCGGGGCCGGAGGCGGACTTCCACCAGCGCGAGGGGTTCGGGTTGCGGATCTGATGATCGGCACCCATGGGCACAGAGGAGGAAAAACTATGCACTGGCTGCATACATTCGGGCCCTGATGCGATGATTTCCCGTGAAGATCATGGCATTCCTCAACATTGGAGCCCCTGGCTGTGCTACACCTGAACCACCGCATTCGGTCCCATCCGACTGTGCCCAGCCGCAGCCCCTCAAAATCCCCACCAGCCAGCGCAGCGCGCCGGAAGCTGGATCGCCCCGCCGTTGAGCAGTGCATCCGTGAACTTCTGGCCCAGGGTCCGCCGGATGCTGCAGCCCTGCTGGCTTTCGCCGAGTACATCCACGGCAAGCCCTTCCCGCAGCCGGTGCTGACCCTGGCCCAACTGAAAAGCGCCGTGTGCCAGGCCTTCGGCTGCACGACCACCAAGGAGCTGCGTCAATCCAGCGAGTTCAAACTGGCGATGACCGGGCGCGCCGTTGACCTCAAAACCAAGGACGACTGGCTCAAGCTCCATCGCGAGTGGGTGGGTGTGCCGCAGGCCGAGCGCAACCGCAACGGCGACCATTGCATCAATGGTATCAACGTGCTGGAGAACTTCCGGCCTTGGCATGTCTTTGGCCTGGAACCAGCCACGGCCTCGGCCGATGACATCAAGGAGGCCTTCCGCCGCCTGGCCAAGGAGCATCATCCCGATGTAGGGGGTGATCCACGGGTGATGGAGCGACTGCAGAAGATGCGCGATTCCCTGCTGGCTTTCCGCTGATCATGGCCACCACTCCATCCACACCTCAGGCAGGCTCGCGGCGGCGGCGTGAGCGCGATGCTTTCAGCGACAAGGAAGCCGCCAGGATGCTCGGCATCCCGGTGAGCAAGCTCTACCGGATCTGTGAGTTTTTTGATTCCGATCCGGAGGATGCCTGGGATCTGATCGAAGGGGAGTTCTTCGAGTATGAGCCGGGCCAGGCCCGCAAGCGCCGCTTCTATGAGGAGGGCGTGATGGCGGTCGCCAAGTACCTGGAGGAAACCGAAGGTGGCAGTTTCCTGGCCCGGCTCAAGGAGTTCTTCACGCACCACCGGGCTCGGGTGACCCGTGCCCTGGTGCAGCGGCGCATCATCCAGGTGACGCAGGACCGCTCCACCCTTGTGATCAAGGGTGATCTGGTGTTTCTGCAGCAGCGCTCGGTGGTGCGGGTGCTGGGCACCAACGGCAAGGGAATGAGCGGCACCCTGCGGCGGATCGAGGAGGAGAGCGCCGGGCTCGATGGCGCCGAAGGCCTGGAGATCGACGTGCACTTCGCCGATTTCGACGACGTGGCCGGGCGCCACTGGAGCCAGCGCGGCATCGCCCGGCTCGCGCGCACGATGCATGAGCGGGGCCGCATCACCAAAGCCCGCAAGGCCTGGGTGAAGGCCGTGGCCGATGTGGCGGAGGACTGCTTCGAGGTGCAGCGCAAGGTGCTGGAGAGCCATGAAGCCCGGGTGAAGGCCGCGATGGAGCGTGCGCGAAGCAAGGCCAGGGCCTGCGCGGTGACGCAGCAGAAACCCAACGCCACGGATCGCAACCCGATCGAGCTGGAGGCGCATCACCTGTTCGATGCCGCCACTCGGCCCGATCTGGCGGCCCTGGACGACAATCTGCTGGTGATCAGCTCAGCCCTGCACCGCAACTTCCACAAGTGGATGGGCAACCGACCCTGCGAACCCAAGGACTTCGTGGATTACCTGCTGCGCAACGAGCTCACCCACTTCGAGGGCAGTCCCAGCACCCGCGCCCGCCAGGAGCAGCGGCAGCAGAAGCTGATCCACCGCCTGGAGCTGCTGCAGGCCCGCTACGAGGGGAATCGGCTGCTCTACTGAGTCCAGCCGGCGCGTTGCGTGATTCCTGTCGCCAACGTCATCGTCAACGAGGGCTGCAGCGGGCGCACCGTGCTGGCGCCAGTCTCCAGAAAGGCCACCAGGATCGTGATCAGCAGCACGAAGTCCGCCAGGCCCGGATCATCCTGCGGCTGCATGGCTTCCCCCTTGGCCTCCATGTGGTTGCGCAGGATCGCCTCCATCGGAGTCCAGAGCAGATTGCGGCGGGCCTGAGTGACGCTCTCCCGCAGGCGGTCGCGGTAGGGAGGATCCGCCAGCCGCACCTCAGCGGTGGAGTGGGCGAAGGCATTCCGTACCCGCCGGAGATTGTGGAGCGACTGCTCGACGGCGGCATCGATGAGCCCAAGCCTCGCCGCCAGGGCGATCTTGGCCCCGAACGACCCCAGCGGCCGATCGGTGTGGAACAGGGACTCGCTACCGCGCGGTGGCGCCAGGGCTGCCTTGAGCAACGCCTCCAGGGCTGCGTCCACCCGGGCCACGCCCACCAGAACAGCGCCACGCCCCCGTTCGCGCAGCATCCCCAGCGCCACGCTGCGGGCCTCCTCGGCCGCCGCCTCGATCCACTCATCCATTCACGACGTAGACGCTCTGGTCGCGTTCGGGATAGGCATGTTCAATATGGGCGAACACGGCCTCACACTTCTGCCGGTACAGCTCCGGCGTGTAGGCGCGAGGCAGGCCGAGGTCGAGAGCGTCTGCGATTTGCTCCTTGAGCCTGGCCCGGGCATCAAACTTCTGTTGCCAGTTGAGCACCAGCAGATC
>JBIKTO010000139.1:0-6542 GCA_044348065.1 Cyanobium sp. | reverse complement strand
CATCGGCCGGTAATCGAGGAAGGAGTGGCTCATGATCCCCTCGCCGCGGGTGGCGCGGATGAATTCGCCCCGGAAGCCGATCAGGCCGCGGGAGGGCACCAGGAACTCCAGCTGGGTGCGGCCGTCGTTGCTGGTTTCCATGTTCTGCATCTCGGCCTTGCGCATGCCGAGCTTCTCGATGCAGGCGCCCACCGATTCCTCGGGCACATCGAGCACCAGGGTTTCGTAAGGCTCGGAGGGGGTGCCATCGATGGTGCGGAAGATCACCTGCGGCTGACTCACCTGGAATTCGTAGCCCTCGCGGCGCATCGTTTCAATCAGGATGCCCAGGTGCAGCTCGCCCCGGCCGCTCACGGACCAGCGATCCGGCGAATCGGTGTCCTCCACCCGCAGGGCCACGTTGGTGAGCAGCTCCTTCTGCAGGCGATCGCGCAGCTGGCGGCTGGTGACGAACTTGCCCTCCTTGCCGGCGAAGGGGGAATCGTTGACCACGAAGGTCATCTGCAGGGTGGGTTCATCCACCTTGATCAGGGGCAGGGCCTCGGGGTTATCCGGGCAGGCGATCGTCTCGCCGATGTTCACCTCATCGAAGCCGGCCACGGCCACCAGATCACCGGCGCCGGCGGTTTCGATCTCCACCCGTTGCAGACCCTGGAAGCCGAGCAGCTTGCTGATGCGCCCGCGCTTGACGCTGCCGTCATCGCGCAGCAGGGCCACGGGCTGGTTGGCGCGGATCGTGCCGTTGTGGATGCGGCCGATCATGATGCGGCCGAGGAAATCGCTGTAATCGAGGGTGGTCACCTGCATCTGCAGGGGCTTGGTGGGATCGCCCACCGGCGGCGGCACATGGCGCAGGATCGCGTCGAACAGCGGCCGCATGGTGTCGCTCTCGGTGGCCATGTCGGGCTTGGCGTAGCCGCCCATGCCGCTGCCGAAGAGGTAGGGAAAATCGCACTGGTCGTCGTCGGCGCCGAGCTCGAGGAAGAGATCGAGCACCTTGTCCACCGCCTGCTCAGGATCGACGCGGGCCCGGTCGATCTTGTTGACGAACACGATCGGCCGCAGACCCTTCTCGAGGGCTTTCTTGAGCACAAAGCGGGTCTGGGGCATCGGCCCCTCGTTGGCATCCACGATCAGCAGACAGCCATCCACCATGCCCAGCACCCGCTCCACCTCGCCGCCGAAATCGGCGTGGCCCGGGGTGTCGACGATGTTGATGCGGATGCCTTCGTAATCGACGGCGGTGTTCTTGGAGAGGATCGTGATGCCCCGCTCCCGCTCCAGATCATTGGAGTCGAGCACGCAGGTGGGCACGGCCTCGTTGTCGCGGAAGATGCCCGACTGGGCGAGCAATGCGTCCACCAGGGTGGTCTTGCCGTGGTCGACGTGGGCAATGATCGCGATATTGCGAATCTTGGTGCCTTTGTGCTCGCCGCTCATGGGGCCGGGGTCCTGCGGATGGGGTGGGTGGGGGAGTGCTGAAGGAAAGCGGCCGCGGAGCGGACGAATCTGAAGCGATTCTTGACTCTAGACGCCAGCCTCCCGCCCCTGGATCCCGGCGGGCGGTTCAGCGGCCGGCGAACCGCTGGGCGGGCTCGAACAGGCGCAGCGCCTCGGTGGAGCCCTCATAGCGCCAGTGCCAGGGTTCGTAGCTCACCCCCTGGCGGTTGTCGCGGGGGAAGGAGAGGGTGAAGTGAAAGCGGTTGGCGTTGGCCCGCAACCAGCGGAAGGCCGGGGTGCGCTCAAAATCCGGCGACAGGTTGGTGGCCGGCAGCCGTCCGTCGCCGAGGTCGACCGCGTAGCCGGTGCTGTGCTCGGAGAAGCCCGGCGGAGCGCTGACCCGGGCGCGGGTGCGGGCGTCCTGGTTGCGGTTGGCCTTGATGTCGAAGAAGAGTTGTTTCTGCAGGGCGAGGCTGCGGAAAGCGCTCAGCACCCGCAGATCCACCCCCTCCGCTGCGGCGGCGCGCTGCATGGCCGCAAAGGCGGCAGCCGCTTCGCGGCGCAGCTCCAGGCCCGGAGCGATGGCCGCCAGGGTGGAGGGGGCGGCTTCCGGGTAGGAGAAATGGCCAAGGAGCCGGCCGTCGGCGGCCGGACGGGCGGCCCGCTCGACGAGGGGCGGGGGCAGCAGCAGGGTGCGCAGGGGTGAGAGCAGAAGACCGGCCGCCAGGGCGGCAGTGCCGGCCACCCCCACCAGCAACCAGCCCAGGCCCCGCAGGGGCCTGGATCGGGCTGTCGCCAGGCTGGCGCTGCGCAGGGCCATGGGGATGTCGTCGGACGCAGCGCCGCCGGCCCGGGAGGGGGAGCGATCGACCCGCCCGCTTCGCTGTGGTCGTTCGCGCCGGCCGGAGTGGCTGGAGCGGGAAGCCCGTGGGGACACCGGCGATCGGTCGCTGTCAGGCGTGGCGTGCAGCGCCGATGCTACGGGGAACGCCAAGAAAGCCCAACACAGGGCCGGTTCGCGGTGTTAGCTTCCAGCCAGGATCCCTTGCCCGGAGCAAGTTTCAAGATGTTGCGAGTCGCAGTGGTCGGCGGTGGCCCAAGCGGATCCTGTGCTGCCGAAGTGCTGGCGAAAGCCGGTATCCAAACCTGGCTGTTCGAGCGAAAGCTCGACAACGCCAAGCCCTGCGGTGGGGCGATCCCGTTGTGCATGGTCAGCGAATTCGACCTGCCCGACAGCATCATCGACCGCAAGGTTCGCAACATGCGGATGATCTCCCCCTCCAACCGCGAGGTGGACATCCACCTGGATGACCAGCAGGAATACATCGGCATGTGCCGGCGCGAGGTGCTCGATTCCTTCCTGCGCAACCGCGCCGCCGATCTCGGCACCCAGCTGATCAACGGGCTGGTGCAGAAGATCGAGACGGGCGCCAATCGCCAGGGCCCCTACACGCTGCATTACGCCGACTACAGCAACGGCGAGGCCACCGGCGAGCTGAAAACCCTGGAGGTGGATCTGATCGTCGGCGCCGATGGGGCCAACAGCCGTGTTGCCAAGGCGATGGATGCCGGCGACTACAACGTGGCGATTGCCTTCCAGGAGCGCATCCGCCTGCCGAAGGAGGAGATGGCCTATTATGAAGATCTGGCCGAGATGTACGTCGGCACCGACGTTTCGCCGGACTTTTACGCCTGGGTCTTCCCCAAGTACGACCACGTGGCGGTGGGCACCGGCACGATGCAGAAGAATCAGTCGCTGATCAAATCCCTGCAACAGGGGATCCGCGAGCGGGCCGCCAAGCGACTGGTGAACGGCGAGGTGATCAAGGTGGAAGCCCACCCGATCCCTGAGCATCCCCGGCCCCGGCGGGTGGTGGGCCGCATGGCCCTGGTGGGTGACGCGGCGGGCTATGTGACCAAGAGCTCCGGGGAAGGCATCTATTTCGCCGCCAAGAGCGGCCGCATGTGCGCCGAAGAAATCGTGGCCGCCAGCGCCAACGGCAGCCGCATCCCCAGCGAGAAGGAGCTGAAGGTGTATCTCAAGAAGTGGGACCGCAAATACGGCGCCACCTATAAAGTTCTGGAGATCCTGCAGAACATCTTCTACAGCAACGATCCCGCCCGCGAGGCGTTTGTGGAGATGTGCGATGACAAGGACGTGCAGCGGCTCACCTTCGATAGCTACCTCTACAAGCGGGTGGTGATGATGAACCCGTGGCAGCAGCTCAAGCTCACCGCCAAAACACTCGCCTCGGTGCTGCGGGGCCAGGCCCTGGCTCCCTCCGGCTACCAGCCGGTGCCGAGTGCGGTGCGCACGGAGGAGGAAACCCAGCGCATGCTGGCCGTGCAGACGATCAAAGGGGGCATCCGCATGCCGGCGGTGGAGAGCAAGCCGGAGCGGGAACCGGCCCTGGCGGCTCGTCCGTAGGCGCCTGCTCAGCCCGGCCAGCTCAGCCTGCGGGGGATGGGTTCTTCACCTTGGCCGCCAGGGCTGTGGAGAGCCGCCGCAGGGCTGCGGACATCGAGCCGGTGGGGATGGCCACGCTGATCAGGGTGGGGCCTGTCCTTCCCTCTTGCCGCCAGCGGCCCAGGCCGCTCCAGAGATCCTGCTCGCTGGCCACCCGCTCGGCGGCGCTGAAGCCCATCGCCAGGGCCAGCTCCCGGTGGGCCAGCGGTTGCACATCATTGAACGGCCCATCGAGGATGGGGCGCTCGGTGCCATAGCCGCCGTTGTCGAGCACGATCACCAGGGCGGGAATGGCGTAGCGGGCCAGGGTGGCCAGCTCATTGGCGCACATCAGCAGGGCGCCGTCGCCGAGCAGCACCACAGGCGGGCGCTCGGGGCAGGCGCCCCAGGCCCCCACCGCAGCGGGCAGGGCGAAGCCGAGGGAGGCCCAGAAGCTGCTGGCAAGGAAATGGCTGTCGTTCGGCAGGCGCAGGTCGGCGGCGGCGAAGAGGGCATCACCGGGATCCGCCAGCACGGAGGCTGCGGCGGGCAGGATCGCTTCGATCGCCGCCATCAACCGCTCCACCCTCACTGGCACCTCGGGCACCGGCTCGAAGGCGGAGGCCGATGCGGAGCCGGCGGCCGCCAACGTCGGGGGGGCAGTCGCCGGCCCAGGTGCCTCGGCCCAGATGCGCAGCAGGGTGTGGGGATCGAGGTTCTCGTTGCGCTCCGCGGCCGTGCGCAGCCCACCCTCCAGGTCCACCTGCAGCACGTGGGCGGGATCCACCGCCATGGTGAACACCCCGGTGTCGAGGTCGTTGAGGGGCTGGCCGAGCAGCAGCAGGCCATCGCTGCTCTCCACCCGCTGGCGCACCGCGGGCTGCCCCATCGCCCCCTCGTAGATGCCCAGCACCTGGGGATGGTGTTCGCTCAGCAGGCTTTTGCCCGAGAGGCTGGTGGCCAGGGGCAAGCCTTCCCGCTCCAGGATCTGGCGCAGCAGGGGCTGCAGGCGGAAGCGGGCCAGCTCCACGCCGCCGAGCACACAGGGGTTCTGGCGGCTCCGCAGCCAGCTGAGCCAGCGCTCCCCCTGCCGCCGCAGGTCGTCCGGGATGGTGGGGGCCGCGGCGGCGGGCGGGGTGAGATCGATCGGCCAGGCGATCTCCCGGTTGAGGCAGTCGGCCGGGAGCTCCAGGTAGCCGGGGCGGGACTCGCGCCGCATCGCCTCCAGCACCCGCACCAGCTCCTCGGCGGCGGTGCGGCCGGAATCGAGCACGGCGCTGGCCACCGTGACCTCCCGGAACAGGCGCAGCTGGGTCTGGTCCGCCCGGATGCGGTGATGCAGCAGCGGGTGCTCTTCGCTTTCCCGCAGGCCCGGGGCGCCGGAGATCACCAGCAGGGGCGAGCGTTCGGCGTAGGCGCCGGCCACCGGATTGAGCAGCTTCAGGGCACCGACGCCGTAGGTGACCACAGCCACCCCCAGCCCCTGCAGGCGCCCGTGGGCATCGGCGGCGAAGCCGGCCCCCTCCTCGCCGGCGGTGCAGATCAGATCAAGCGGCGAGGCCTGCAGGGCGGCAAACAGACCGAGCACATAATCCCCGGGCACGCCATACACGCGCCGCACGCCGCGCTGCCGCAGGGCTTCGATCAGGGCGGCGACGATCTGCATGGGCGGCGGGCAACATCCTTTCGATCATGGAGGGGGGTGGGGGAGGCGGCTGCCAATGGCGAGGAGAGGGACACATCAGGCGACCGGGGGATCCGTGGAGATCCAGGCCCTTGAGGGTGGCCATCTTGACTTGCTTGTTGAAGATTCAATCGATCTTGTTGATCACATCGGTATTGACTACCGAGAAGCTGCGTTGAAGATGCGTTTGTGCTCAGCCAGGTCATGACGGACGCACTTGAGGGGCCAGGGCTCTCCCCACGGCCACCACGCTGAATCAGGCCCATCCAGCCCCATGCAGCAGCAGGTCGAAAGCCAGGGCTGCCAGGGTCAGCCGCATGGCGATCGAGCCATCGCTCCAGGTGGAATCACCGGCTCTGCTCGCTGGCGAGGGGCGGTACCTGCTCGGCGGGAACAGCGAAGGTGGGCACGCGAGCCTGGCTGAGGGGACAGCGGCATCTGCAGCGACCCGAGGAGATCACTCAACGCTATCGATGGGGGGATCCCTACATCCGGAGACGCTGGAAGCTGAGTGTCAAGAGGTGGCCTGATGCAGCGACTGCGCCAGCCGGATCACAACGATCAAGGCACCCTCATGCTTGAACGCATCCATAGCTTCGGGATCAACAATGCGCGACCCATGGCTATCCCTCAATGCTCCGACCCAAACCATGTCCGCTGACATCAGTCCTTCTAGATCCGGGATGGAGTTCACTCCGTTCATCCCGAGCATCGTCGGCAATCCACAGGGTGATTGCCGATCGCCAACTTATCGTCCGTTCCTGCTGGGCAAGGGATGCCCTCGAGATCGAAGCTATCATAAAGAACCAGGCGCTTGCCAGGGGAATTGCCCATCCGCAAGGTCCTGATGACGCCAGAAGCCAACCCGTCGGCAGCCCACAGCCCGCGTTATACCGAGGCTCTCGGCTGGGCTTCAGAGCTGCACTGCCTGCAGCGGCGAAAAGCCAAGACCGTGCCCTACATCTCCCACCT
>JBIKTO010000138.1:0-6549 GCA_044348065.1 Cyanobium sp. | reverse complement strand
CTGTGAGAACGGAGAGGGTGTCCGTGTGCAGCGGACGAGATCGGAGGCCCCGGGACGAGTTTGGACAATCAAGGCTGTGCCTATACCGTCATCTATACCGCCCTTCATGGGATGTAATAGATCGAACCGGTTCGAACTTCAGAACTCGAATTTTTCGTCCGTGGCAAGCGCCCTTGGGCTGTCTGCTTTGCACCCAAACCTTAGTCACAACAATGGATTTCAGGGTGGCCCTCCTGCGACGGCTCTGGGCATGGTCGAACCTCGGTTCGAAGGACAGGTCTTGTCGCCGATTTTTCGGAGCCTTGACGTCAGCTCTCCCCCCCCCCTCCAGGGTCTTGGACGAAAGCCTGCCACGGTCTGCGGACTAAAACATTCCCGAAAACCGTGGCAAATCGGGCAACCTACTGATGCTTAACCCTGTCGCCTTCGATGCTCTGGCGCAGGGCCCGCTGGCCCTCAAGCGATTCCTGCTGAATCCGGTGGGTTGAGGCGCTCCTCGATCCAGCGCTCAAGATCCTCCTGGCACCAGGCGACGGTCCTGGGGCCGATGGGGATCTGGCGAGGGAACTGGCCCTCAGAGATCAGCTTGTAGATCGCGGAGCGGGAGAGGCCCACTTTCTGGCGCACCTCCGGCAGGCGCAACAGGCGCCGATCGGTGGCGGGGCCTCGGGTAGCTGGCGGGGTGCTGCTGCTCATGGCCCCAGATCGCAAGGGAACAACGGCGCGGGGAGTTTCGCGGCGGCCAGCAGACCGATGATCACCAGCTGCCCCACCAGGGAGAGCAGCAGCAGGCGGTGCAGGCCCCGCAGGCTGCGGACGTGGACCAGGGCGTGCCGCGGCGGCCGCCCGCCGCCGAGGAAGGCGGGCAGGGCGGGCCTGCGGGCAGGGGTGGCGGAAGGGGTTGAGCTCATGGGGTGGGCTCCTCCCGGCGGTGGGCGTGGGCCGGCTGGTCCAGCGGCGGCAGGGGAGGCAGGCCGGCGCCGAGGCGCATCAGGTGGTGGGCGGCGCCGCTGGCGGAGAGGTTGTGGCGCTCCATCAGGGCCTGCAGCTTGCGGTAGCAGTCGTCGTAGACCATCACCTGCAGGTAGTAGCGCTCCTGGCTGACGGTGGGGCGCTCGCCGTAGGTGCGGTGCCGGCGCGCCTTGGGCTGGCGGTGAACGGTGGGGGCGGGGTTCATCGAGGGATCTCCAGGGGGGCCTGCAGGCCCAGGGACGGACGTGGATGGGCAGCGGAGGGGAGGAGCAGAGCGATCAACGAATGCCCAGCACCCTTAGCCTTGAGTGGCTGAGCAGCAAAGCTGAAAAAAGGGGCAAACCGCTGGGGTCGCCCCAGTTCTCGACTTGTCGTCGCTCTCCAGGGGCAAGAGTCCAGCCGTCACGGCTTTCTGAAGCACTCCAGCCACCCTGCCTCTCCCGCCTGGGCGGGGGTGGGGCGGAGGGAGGAAAGAACTCCGGAGCCATGGCCGAGCCGGACGCTTGCTTGATCTGGAGCTTAGAGGCTCAGGGTCCTGAGGCAAAGCAGCAAGCTCAGGAAGAAGGGGCACAGGTTCACTGAGCGTTACGGCTCAGGGTGGCGGGGGTTTGCAGGGCGCCCGCACTGCTGATGGCCTCAGTGCGGCTGACTCTCCGGGGGGTGAGCGCCGCGATAGCTCTTGGAGCCCGGCCGCCAGCGGATTCAGGCTTTCCCTGCCGGCCCCGCCCCCACCAGCGGGCCTGGGGGGCCTGCGGCTTCCTCAGCCAGCTCGGGCAGGGAAGCCCGCCAGGCCTCGATCCACTTCTCCGGCAGCCAGCCCTGCTGCCAGAGGGGCGCCAGTTCCTCGGGGCGGTAGTCCCGGAAGCCGGCGAGCACGGCCCGCAATGTCTTGCGCTCGGCTGCCGGCGCCTGGCGGGCGGCGCCTTGGAGGGTTTCGATCGGATCGAGGCCGCGGCGGCTGGCTTCTGTGCTCACCTGCTGGCGCCAGAGGGCGGAGAGCTCGGCCGCCTGGCTGGCATCGAGGGTGGGGGCGGGCTGCGGTGGCGCCTGGCGGTAGGCCTCGGGAACGGGAAGCAGGCCGACGTAGCAGCACCAGAACTCCGAGGGCCCCCAGAGCGCACCGTCATCGCCGCGGATCGGTTCGGCGCCGTCGAGGGCCTGGCGCAGCTCGGGGCTGTGCAGCGGCCCCCAGTCGCGATCGGCGAGGCGGCGGTTGACGTCGGCGAGCTGGAAGTAGGCCTGGGCGCGCAGGTCGCCCGCCTTGCCCTGCTCGACCATTGAGACGTTGCCGCTGGAGACGGTGGCAAAGCCCGCCTCGCGGCCCCAGCGCTCAACGGTGTACTGGGTCCAGCCGTTGCGCTCACGCCAGAGGCGCAGCATGCGACCGAAAGCCTCCCGGGCGGCGGCATGGGTCTGCTTATAGATCTGAAACGTGTCCGTCACGCAGGCTCCGGCTTCTATGGACAGATTCTAAGACGGGCATGGCAGCAGGAGCCGTGGAGCTCTGAGGGGGTGCGGGAGTGCAGGGCTCTGTTCTCGGGTTCCAAAGCCGTCTCCGGCTCATGCGGGGCAGAACTTGCCAGTACTGGAGAGGCTTTCGCGGCGTTCAAGCCCCCAAATGCCCAAGGCGAGCTGGCCCCCATGGATCAAGCGGCTCAGCTCTTAGCGAGCCAAGAGCGGCTATAGGTTGACCTCAGCCTTCTAAGTCCTATGGCTTCTCTTTCACCGCCGATCTCCGTTCAGCTCACGCGGCGCCAGCTGGCGTGGCTCGATGGCCGTCGCCACGGCGGCGAGCGTTCCCGGTCTGCCGCCCTGCGGGCTGCGCTCGATGCGCTGATCCAGCAGGAGCAGGGCAGCGCCAGCCCGGCCGGCGCCCTGGAGCGGGGTGGTTCCGGCCACACCCAGCTGGAGATCACGTCGAGCACCCCATCCACCACCACCGAGGAGATCTGAGATGGAACCCACCGTCACCCCCTGGACTGTTGATGGCCAGATGGCCCGTCACTTCCTGGAGCTGCTGGGCAAGGACCCCACCACTACCCGCCTGCGGGCCTTCCCCCACCGCCTTGATCCGCGCCGCACCGCCATCGGTGCCCGCAAGGGCCCGTTCGATCTGCGGCAGGCCGACCGCTGGCAGCGGGAAGGCCGCGGCCTCTACGTGGTGATCAACGACGGCGGCGATCGCAACAGCGCGATCCGCCGGTGCCGGGCGCTGTTTGTGGAGTGGGACGACCGGCCGCTCGCCTGGCAACGGGACGCCTGGCGGGAGCTGGGCTTGCCGGAGCCGAGCGTGGTGGTGGCCACCGGTGGCCGCTCGCTGCATTGCTACTGGGTGCTGCGTGAGCCGATCGCGCCGGCGCAGTGGACCCCCTTGCAGCGGGAGCTCATCGAGGTGGCCGGTGGCGACCCGAGCTGCGGCGACGCCGCTCGGGTGATGCGGCTGCCCGGCTCCTGGTACCTCGATGAACACGGCCAGCCGCTGGCCCAGGTGTCGATCGAGGCCGCCAGCGGCCAGCGCTACGGCGCCGACGAGCTGGCCGCGGCGTTGCTGTCCGTTGGCGGAGTTCGCGGCAAGGGCGATGCCGATGCGTTGTCGCCTGCGGCCCTGCTCTCCGCCAGCAAGAGCAGCTCCACAACCCCCACCAACCACAACACCGCCATCACCATGACCACCCCCCACAACTCCTCCCCCAGCTGGGACGACATCTGCGCCGCCCTGGCGGTGATCCCGCCGCGGGTGGCGGGGAGCAACAGCTATGCCACCTACCGCAACATCCTCTGGGGCCTGATCCGCGCCTGCCAGGAAGCCGGGCACGCCAAGGAGGAGGCGATCGCCTTGATGGAAGCCCACAGCCCCAGCAATGAGAGCGGCTGGGATGTGCGGCAGGTGGCGAGCTCGGGCGGTGAGGAAATCAGCTCCGCGACGTTCTGGTTCCACGCCCGCCGCTGGGGCTGGCAGCCCGAGGGAGAGCCGAAGCACCGGAAGCCCCCTGGTCGGCACAGACCCCTGATCCATCGACCCGCTGCCGGGAGCGCAGCACCCAGCGCAGGGGACCAGGGCCCCAACCCAGGGATTTCAGCAGCAGGCGCCCCAGCAGCAGGGGCTCCAACAGCAGGGGCCTCCGGCCCCGGCCCGCGGCGGGGCCCCGTGCACCTCCCGCTGGCCCGGCGCCTGGATGCGCTCGATCACTGCATCCACGCCCTGTTGGGCCGCGAGACCAACAGCATCCGGCGACAGGCCCAGGTGCGGCGGGCCCAGGACGCGCTGGAGCTCAAGGCCCTGTTGCGCCATCAGGAGATCGGCCAGCTGATCCTCGAGGCCCACGACCGGCGCCACGGCAACCGCTTCCAGGGGCTGGGGTCGCCGCAGCGGCTGGCGATGAGCGTGCCGCAGCTGGAGTGGGAGATCCCCGACTGCCTGCCGGCCCGGGATCTGACGATCCTGGGGGGCCGAGCGAAGGTGGGCAAGACGCGGTTGGCCCATGCCCTGCTGCGCTGCCTGCTGTGCGCCGAGGATTTTCTGGGGTTCGGCGCGCCGTACCGGCCAAGGCCGGTGATCCTGATCAGCGATGACCAGGCCGATGGCGACACCGCCCAGATGCTGCTGGCCTCGGGGATGTGGGACCACCCGCTGCTGATCTGGTCCCGGCGGTTCCGGGCGACGGAGTCGAACCTGGAAGCCCTGCGCGAGTGCCTGAGGGAGCAGGGCCTGGCCAGCCAGGGCGGTGCGGTGGTGATGCTCGATTCGCTGCGCTCGATCACCCGCTCCTGCTGCTTTGGCGAGAACGATCCGGAGATGGGGACGTTGATCTACGACCTCAAGCACCAGATCACAGAGGCTGGCGGCACCGTGCTGCTGGTGCACCACTGCAACAAGGGCAACGACACCACCGGCACCGAGGCGCTCTCAGGCCACAACGCGATCGCCGGTGCGGCGAACACGATCCTGACGCTGCACTACCTCAGCGAAGGCAACCGCCTCCTGAAGGAATCGCCCCAGCGCCGGCTGGTGCGAGAAGCGAGGTCGGGCCCGCCGGTGGATCTGGTGGTGGCGATGGAGGAAGAGTGCGGACGGTTCGTGCGGATCGGCTCCTACAGCGATGTGCTGGCGGAGCAGGAGGCGCAGCGCGCAGCGCAGGAGGACCAGGAGAAGGCCCTCGATCGGTTGCAGAAGGCGCCGATCGAGCACCAACAGGCGCTCGCCCACCTGCTGGAGCGTCATCAGCGGGGCGAGTCAGGTCTGCCGTTGTTGCAGCTGCTGCAGGCGGTGGGTGCCTTGCCGGCGACGGTGCAGCGCAAGCAGGAGTTGGAGCGGGTGGACCTCAACCGCTACAAGGGCCTCGGCCGCCTGCTCAATAACCTGAAGGGCATCGTGGTGGCCACCAAGAAGGGAGAAGAGAGGGGTGGCTACTACATGCACTACAGCCTCAGCGAAGGCGGTGCCGAGTGGCTGTCGCGGGTGCTCGAGCCATGAGCATCCGTCCCGCAGAGACAGAGGAGCAGCGCCTGGGCTGTCGCCTGACGGCGCCAGAAGAGCGTCCGCGGAGGGCTCCAAACCCTCCGCCGGCCACGAATCCAGGCCGCAGGAGCGGAGAATCCACCAGGATCCACCGACGAAAAATCGCCAAATCGATTGCGCTGCAAGAGGAGACCAGGAATTCGAAGAAAACAGGCCTTTTGCAGCGTGGGGGCGATTTTGCAGACGCATCACGCAGGTGTGATGTGTCGTGCGCTGGCGGCTCCTGGAACAAAAAGGCTGAATTCTTGGGTTATCAGGGATCCCATTGCGCCGCAGTGGATCTGGAGGAAAAACGGCCGTGGATCCTGGTGGATTCCGGGTGGATTCCTCGCTCACGCATCACGCGAGCGTGATGGCCAGAGCCTTTTTGTCGCCTGCAGGCGACACCAAAACGGCAACGGCGCTCCCCTCGTGGGGAAGCGACCGAACTCCCACAGCCACCCGCCCAACCCACCGTTGATCGCCCCCAGACAATTCACTCCCCCTTGAGCCAGCCACCCCATCCCTAAGAAGAGAGCCGAGCCGTGTCACACACCAACGCCCAATCCACCCAACCCACCAGCCATCGGCCCAGCGCCCTGCAGCACCAGAGCACCAGCTCCAGGGGCCCGGCCCGCACGCCTGGGCCCAGCCGGCGCCGGCCCCATCGCGGCGACCATCCCCATGCCGCGGCCAATGCCCTGGCGCTGCAGCATCAGGACATCGCCCGAGCGGTGGCGGCCAACCTCTCCCGGCGCACCGGCCATCCGCGGGAAGACCTGGAGCAGATCGCCATGGTGGGCATCATCCTGGCCGCACGCCGGTATGCACCCGAGCGTGGCTCCTTTCGCCCCTTCGCCCGCCGCTACGCCAACGGTGAGGTGCACCACTTCCTGCGGGACCGGGGCTTCTTGATCAAGGTGCCGCCCAGCTGGCGGGAGCTGCATGCCAGGGGGCGCAAGATGCAGGGAGCGGGCGTGCCACGTGAGGCGGTGGCGCAGCGGCTGGGGGTGAACCAGAGCCGGTGGGAGGAGATCGAGCGGGCCTGCAGTGTGGGGGTGGTTTCGTTGGGGGGACTG
>JBIKTO010000137.1:0-6600 GCA_044348065.1 Cyanobium sp. | reverse complement strand
TCTCTCCAGATTGGCCGCTCCTGCTAGACATGACGCGTCGCTGCTCAAGGAGGTCCAGAGTCATTTGTCATGAAGCCCACCCGCGCTTACCCCTTTTCGCTACAGATTCGCGGGAAAATAGAAGCAGAAAGTCTGTTAGGCTGTTGGCTTTTGCGTCACAGTTGGGGCCTCGCTGGTGATCTGTTTGACCCTCGCAATCTCATGCCATCTCTGCAGGGGTTGCCAAACAACATCATGCACTCGACCAGCCTCAGAGAGGTTGGCTCCGGTAGTAGGCTCTTAGGGCAGGTGACGATGAGCGTTCTGCGGAAACGAAACCTTGCGTGGGTTGGTGCATGGGTCTCGCCGGAGCATTGGTGACCTGAGGAGGCTGTCCTGTATTCGCAAATACTACAGAGTAACCTGCCCGACAGTGGTGTCATTCCCCCGGCATCCCTACCCCGGCGTGGCCGTGGTGGCCCTTATTCCTCAGGCGACCGGCTATCTGTCTTTCTGCTAATCGATTGGGTAGACCACCCATGGATCCAGAGATCAATGCTGCTCACAAGCAGCAGCTCAGCACAGACGGGCGTATGCGCTGAGCAGTGGCCAGGTCGCCTCTGGATGGAGCCCAGCCAGATGTGGCAGCTGCTGGCTACTCCGCGCTCATCTGCCGAATCGGGAGTCGGGCGGCTGATCATTTTTTCAAGACTCCTTTTTTCGCGGGACTGAAGGCTGACCTGGTGCCTGCCTTCTTCAGCAGCTCCTGTGCCAAAGTGTAAAAAGTCAAGCCTGATGCCGGTTTTCTGGATCCCAGTGGCCGCAAACACTGCGATGTTCATCGTCTGGCCTTCAAGCTCACTCCGCTCGGGAGAGGCAGGAAGGCGCGGGCAGGCATCCTGACACCGTGGCCAAACGTTTCCACCTGCTTCAGCTTCTAGGCGTGGCGATCATGCTTGCCGGTGCTTTTGTCGCACTGCAGCCGCGAGTTGCGGAATGGCTCACGGTCAGCTCCTGCCTCGATCAGGGAGGCAGCTACAACTATCAGCGCGGGTTGTGCGACCGCGAGAAGAGCCATCCCTACATCCCGTGGGGCCAGCGTTCCCACCACGATCGCTCCGTCCCCATGGGTGCGGCTCTTGTCATCGGCGGATTCATCGTCGTGTTCGTCGGGCCATGGCACCGTCGGCCTCCGCAGGAGTGAAGCTCAAACCTTCGATCAAGCACCGCCGTTGGAGCAGCCCCCCACCCCCGCAAACGGACTGCGCGCCACCAGCGCCGCGATCCCCAGCCGCTCCCGCCAGTCCGCCAGCGGCCGGTGCCAGCCCTCCTCCCAGCGCTGGGCCAGCAGCGGCGCGCACGCGGCCCCCAGCTCCAGCCCGAAGGCCGTCGTCAGGCCCACATCGGGTTCGTCGGCCGCTGGGCCGGCCAGGCAGCGGTGCAGCAGGTCGGCGCCCAGGAGCATGGCGCTGCCGGGCCAGCGCAGCTGCATCACGTTGATGGCGCTCAGGGCCGCCTCGCCGGACGGCGTCGGCGGGCAGCCGCTCACCACATGCCACACGTCATGGGTGCGGCGCACCCGCTGCTGCAGCCAGGTGTCGTCGCCGTCGGTGCCGGGCGCCAGCACCGGATCGGGCAGGGGCTGGCCGCCGGCGTTCGCGAACCAGGTGGCGTAGCGATGGCCCAGGCTCTCCGCCGGCAGGGCCAGCAGCTCCGCCTGCGACGGCCACACCCCCCAGTAGCGCTCCGCCACCAGCGGGGCGATGGCCGGGTCCGCCCGCAGGGCGGCGCGGGCGGCATCGGCGGCCGGGGTGGTGTAGCTGCGGGTGAGCAGGTCAAAACCGTGGGGCAGGTCGCTGGGGTTCTCCACCAGCTCCGCCAGGTCGGTGGCCAGGTGCAGCAGCTGGCGGCGCAGGGCGGCGGGCATCGCGGGGCGACAACTGGCGCCACTCTGCAAGGGTGAGGTCGAGCCGCCGCCTCCCCTTGACGCCGATCCCACCGGAAACTGACGACTTCCCCTCGATCCTGATCGTGGCGGCCCTGGCTGAGGAACTCGACCATCCCGGCGTGCTGCACACGGGCGTCGGCAAGCTCAACGCCGCCTATGCCCTCACCCGCGAGCTGCAGCGCCGGAGGCCCCAGCTGGTGGTGAACTACGGCACCGCCGGCGGCCTCAACCCCGCCCTGTCGGGCCTGGTGGAGGTCCGCCGCGTGCTGCAGGTGGACATGGAGGCCGAGCCGCTCGCCCCCCGCGGCCAGACCCCCTTCTCCCCGGGCCCCTTCCAGCTCGAGTCCGGCGCCGAAGGGGTGGTGTGCGGCAGCGGCGATCGCTTTGTGACAGCGGTGGATCCCTGGCTGCTCCAGCACGGGGTGGAGGTGGTGGACATGGAGCTCTTCGCCATCGCCGCCGTCTGCCAGCGGGAGGGCATCCCCTGGCGCGCCTTCAAATACATCTCCGACCACGCCGACCGGGATTCCGAGACGAGCTGGCAGGCCCATGTGCAGGGCGGCCAGGCGTTGTTTCTGGAGCGGCTGGCGGCCTTGGCTTAGCCCCCTCGCCCCCGCCTCACCCCCACAACCGCCGCCGCGGCGGCGCCGCCAGCCGCTGGTGGGTGTCCGCCAGCAGCTCCGGAATCGGCAGCTGATGCGGACAGCGGGGCAGGCAGGCGCCGCAGGAGGCGCAGGCGCTGGCATCCCGCTCCTCCCACCAGTGCCCGGCCCGGCCGATCAGGGAATAGCGCTCGCTGGCGAAGGCCTGCATCCCGTGGCCCACCGCCAGGTTGCGCAACCGCAGCAGCGCCGGGATCGGCACCTCGCTGGGGCAGGGCAGGCAGGCCCGGCACTGGCCGCAGCGGCTTTCCCCCAGCCGCTGGCGCCCCGCCGCCGCCAGCCGCGCCAGCGCCCCTTCCTCCGCTGCGCTCAGGGGCCCGACGGCAGCGGCCAGCGTGGCGGCCAGGTCCAGATCCGCCGGCTGGGCCGCCCCCAGGGTGAGGGTGCTGACACCCTGGGCCAGCAGCCAGCGGTAGGCCAGCTCCAGCGGCGCAAACGGGGCGCAGTCGGCCAGCAGCTCCGGCGGGGGGTCGTAGAGCCGGCCGCCCTTGTCGGCCGGGGAGATCGCCATCACACCGATCCCCTCGGCCAGGGCGGCGCGGGCCAGGGGCAGCCGCTCCGGATCCAGCAGGTGCAGGTGCAGGCTGCAGAAGCGGAAGCGGCCGCTGGCCAGCGCCGCCTCGATCAGGGCCGTGGAGCCGTGGCTGGAGAAGCCCACCTGGCCCACCAGCCCCTCCCCCAGCGCCCAGGCCAGCAGCTCGGCGCCCTCCCCCGCCAGGGCCCACTGCCGGTGCGCCTCGGTGTTCAGCCCGTGCACCGCCAGGTTGTCGAGCCGCGCCACCCCCAGCCGCGCCAGGCAGGCCTGCAGCTGCTCCCGCCCGCTGGCCAGGTCGCCCCCCGGCAGCAGCTTGGAGGTGAGCACCAGGGCAGCGCGGGCCGCCGGATCGGCCCGCTCCAGCGCCGCCAGGGCCTCGCCCAGGAACGCCTCCGCCGGCCCGTAGGCCGGCGCGGTCTCGATGTGGTTGATGCCCGCCGCCAGGGACGCCTCCAGCACGGCCGCCAGGGCCGCCGGGCTCTGCAGGGCCCGCATCGTGCCCAGGGTGAAGAGCGACACGGGCCGGCCGCTGCCGAAGGGCCGGCGCACCGCGGCAGCTGGGGCCGCCGGGCCGCCGGCCCCTTCAGGCGGGGCCGGGGCCATCGTCGCCGCTGTCGCCGGGTTCCGGTTCGTCGGACTCCGGTTCGCCGGCTTCCGGTTCGTCGGGTTCCGGCTGGGCCTTCTGCAGGTTGCGGATCAGCTCCGCGGGACTGGTGCGATCGAGGAAACGCCGGAAGTCCTCCTTCTCCTCCTCATCCGCCTCGGCATCCACCGGGATCGAGGCATCGGCCACCACCTCCTCCAACATCCAGATGCTGCTGTCGGTGCGCAGGGCCAGGGCGATCGCGTCGCTGGGGCGGGCATCGAGTTCGCTGCTGCCGCCATCGGCGTGGCTGAGCTTGAGCACCGCCCGGAAGGTGTTGTCCTCGATCGCGTGCACGATCACCCGCTCCAGGCTGAGGCCGCCGGCCTGCATCAGACTCACCATCAGGTCGTGGCTGAGGGGGCGGGGTGGCTTCTCGCCGTTCAGGCCCAACAGGATGTTCTGGGCCTGGGCCTGGTCGATCCAGATCGGCACCTGGCGGCGACCCGAGGGATCCCGCAGCAGCACGATCGGGCTGCGGCTGGCCGCATCGAGGGCGATGCCGGCGACGCGCATTTCCACCATCGTTGCGACTCCTCCAGGCGGCTGCCCGTGGTTCGATTATGGCCAGAGCGAAGCGCCCGGGAGCGCGGCCAGGAATGTTCACCGGACTGGTGCGGACCATCGGGCGGCTGCGGCGCTGCCCCGGCGGGGTGCGGATCCAGGCCGATCCCGCCGCCCTCGGGCCGCCGGCCCTGGGGGACAGCATCGCCGTGGATGGCGTCTGCCTGACGGTGGCGGCCCTGCACGGCGATGGCTTCCGCGCCGACGTGAGCGAGGAGACCCTGGGGCGCTCCACCCTGGCGGAGCGGGCCGATGTCGGCGCCGCCGTGAACCTCGAACCGGCCCTGCGGCTAGCTGACCGGCTGGGTGGCCATCTGGTGAGCGGCCACGTGGATGGCGAGGGGATCGTCACCGCGATCGAGCGCCTGGAGGGCTCCTGGCGGCTGGAGCTGGCCTGGAGCGATCCGGCCTGGGGGCGCTACATCTGCGAGAAGGCCAGCGTGGCGGTGGATGGCGCCAGCCTCACCGTGGCCGGCTGCGAGCCGACGGGCGGGCGCTTCTGGATCGCCGTGATCCCCCACACCTGGGCCTCCACCACCCTGGCGCAGCGGCGGGTGGGGGATCGGGTGAACCTGGAGGCCGACCTGCTGGCCAAGTACACGGAGCGGTTGCTGCTGGCCCGTGGCGCACTCCCCCCCCTGGCGACCCCCAACCTGGATGCCAGCTGGCTGGCGGAGCACGGCTGGGGGTGAGAGCTCAGTCGTCCTTGCCCTCCAGGGGCAGCAGCCAGATCGAGCCGGTCTCCCGGTGCAGCTCGATGCGGAACTCCTGGCCTGGCTCCAGCCCCATGCGACGGGTGTAGGCCTGGCCGATCAACAGGTTGCCGTTGCCGTGCACCCGGGTGCGGAACTCCGCCTGGCGCCCTTTGCTCAGGCCGGAGCTGCCACCGGCGGAGGGCACGGTGTAGCCCTTGGCGGCCACCAGGGCGCGGTAGAAGCTCTTCTTCAGCACGCGACCGCTGGGGCCCACATAGCCGCAGGCACGGGCGATCTGGTCTTCAGGGCGGTTGCTGAGGGAGCGGGCCTTATCAAGGAGCGCCTTGCCCTGGAGCATGCCATCACCGTTGGCGGAGGCCTGCTCGGCCGGGGCGGAGAGCTCGCGATCGGATGGGGAACGTTCGCTCATCTTTGCGGTGGTCGCCGTTGGAAAGGCCGCCATGGATGCCGACATGGATCTTTCCTGAATTGTGGCGAAGCTCTTGCAGTTTCGGCAAGTATCGGCTGATTCAGAGCAGATAAAGAATTCCGTAGAGCACCACCCAGATGCCATCCACGAAATGCCAATAGAGCTCCGCCGCCTCAAAGCCGAAGGGCTCTCCCGCCAGGATCCGGCCACCCGGACGGGCCTGCAGCCAGACGATCAGGATGCAGATCACCCCCAGGGTGACGTGCAGACCGTGGAAACCGGTGAGGGCGTAGAAGGTGCTGGCGAAGAGATTGTCGGTGAGGCCGAAGGGCAGGTTGAAGTACTCGACCATCTGGCCCGCCAGGAAGGCCACCCCCAGCAGCCCCGTCACCAGCAACCAGGTGCGGCAGAGGGGACCGTTGCCCGCCCGCAGCTGGCCCCCGGCACGGTGAAAGGTGTAGCTGCTCAGCAGCAGCAGGGCCGTGTTGATGGTGGGCAGCAGCAGCTCCAGCTCGTAGTTGGAGCCTGGCGGCAGCGGGTTCACCGCCCGGAAGGTGAGGTAGGCGGCGAAGAAGCCCGCGAAGGTCATGCCATCGGCCACCAGGAAGGTGGCCAGGCCGAACAGGCGGTAATCGCCGTGCCCGTGGTCGTGATCGTGGGAGGTGCCGTGATCGGCGGGCGCGGCGACGGGGGCGGTGCTTTGGGCGGCGAGGGCCGCATCGCCGGAGCCGGGAGCGAGGCTGGTCATCGGAAGGATCGGTGGGGGGTCAACGGCGGCTGGAGGTCCACAGCTCTTCGCCGGTGGCGTCCTCCACGGGCAGGGCGCCGGGCACGGTGCCGTAGCCGTAGGGCTCGTGCACAAGCGGGGCTTCGCCATGCCAGTTCTCCACCGGAGGCGGGGAGCTGGTGAGCCATTCGGGGGTGAGGGCCCGCCAGGGGTTGTCCCCCGCCAACGGTCCGCGGAAGGCGCTCCACACCACATTCACAAGAAAGGGCAGGGTGCTGATGCCCATCAGCAGGGCCCCCACACTGCTCACCTGGTTCCAGACGGTGAAGCTGGGGTCATACTCCGCCACCCGGCGGGGCATGCCGTTGAGGCCGAGCCAGTGCTGGGGGGCGAAGCAGAGATTGAAGCCAATAAAGG
>JBIKTO010000136.1:0-6622 GCA_044348065.1 Cyanobium sp. | reverse complement strand
CGGCTACGACCTGGTCTGCGATGGCACCGATAACTTCCCCACCCGCTATCTGGTCAACGACGCCTGCGTGCTGCTGGGCAAGCCAAATGTGTACGGGTCGATCTTCCGCTTCGAGGGCCAGGCCACAGTCTTCAACCTCGATGCGAACAGCCCCAACTACCGCGATCTCTTTCCCGAACCGCCGCCGCCGGGGATGGTGCCCTCCTGCGCCGAAGGGGGCGTGGTGGGGGTTCTGCCGGGAATCATCGGCGTGATCCAGGCCACAGAGGCGGTGAAGATCATCACCGGCATCGGCACCACCCTGAGCGGCCGTCTGCTGCTGTTTGATGCGCTGAAGATGAGCTTCCGCGAGCTGAAACTGCGGCCTAATCCGGAGCGACCGGTGATCGATCGACTGATCGATTACCAGGAATTCTGTGGTGTCGGCGGCACGGCGGCCGGGCAGGAGGAAGCCGGCACCCTGCCCACGATCACCGTGGCCGAACTCAAGACCCTGATCGACGGCAGGCCGCAGGATCTGCTGCTGCTCGACGTGCGCAACCCCCACGAGGCCGAGATCGCCGTGATTCCCGGTTCCGTGCTGGTGCCCCTCGACCGGATCGAAAGCGGCGAAGCGATCGAGGACGTGCGCCGCCTGGCCGAGGGCAAGAAGCTCTACGTGCACTGCAAGATGGGCGGCCGTTCGGCGAAGGCCCTGATCGCCCTGGGGCGCCATGGCATCGAGGGGGTGAACGTGGCCGGCGGCATCAACGCCTGGAGCGAAGAGATCGATCCGGCGGTGCCCCGCTACTGAGGTGATGGGGCGGCGCTGCCCTCCTCCAGGGGGATCTCTGCCGGGATCACCAGGCGAAGAAGGATCGGCGCCAGGAAGGTGGTGCCGATCACCATCAGCAGAATGCCCGCCTCCAGGGCTGGGGTAAGAATCCCGGCCTGGCTCCCGAGACCAAGAAAAATCAGGCCCACCTCACCGCGGGGCATCATGCCCAGGCCTACCACCAGGCGATTGGTGGGTTCCTTGCTGAGGTAGCTCCAGCCAGCCGCCACCTTGCCGGCGATCGCCACCACCAGCAGGAAGGCGGCCACGATCAGTCCCTCCCGGTTGGCTGGATCGAGCGGGTTGAGCACCGAGAGGTCCATACCGGTGCCGATCAACACGAAGAACACCGTGGCGAACAGGGCCACCAGCGGCTTGACCGCCGCATCGATGTCGTGGGTGTGCTTGGAGGCGCTGAGGATCAGGCCTGCGGCGAAGGCACCGAGGGCGGCCTCCAGGCCGATGGCCTGGGCGGCGAAACAACAGACGGTGAGCACCAGGAAGCTGGCCACGGCCACATCGCCGGGGGCCTTGAGGCGATCCACCACCCAATCGAAGCCCGGGGCGGCCTTGCGGCTGAGCACCAGGGCCACCGCCACGAAGACCACCGCCGCCAGGCCGAGCCGCACCAGTGGCCCGAGGCTGAAGGAGCCACCGCCGACGATCGCCACCACCACCGCCAGGATCACGATCCCGAGGATGTCGTCAAGCACGGCGGCACCGATCACGATCTGGCCCTCCCGGCGCTTCAGCCAGCGCAGATCCCCGAACACGCTGGCGGTGATGCCGATTGATGTCGCGGTCATGGCGGCCCCGGCGAACACCGCCGGGATCAGGGGTACATGGAAGAGGAAATAAAGCCCCGCGGTGCCGAGGGCAAAGGGCAACACAACTCCGGCCGTGGCCACGGTGCCGGCCTGCGCCCCCACGGCCACCAGTTCATCCAGCTCACTCTCCAGGCCGGTGAGGAAGAGCAGGGCGAACAGGCCGAGCTGGGAGACCGCCTCCAGGCTGGGGAAGGTTTCGTTGTAAACCGATTGCACCGCCTCCGGGGTGATCGCGGCCAGGGAGCCCACCAGGGAGGTCACCGCCGCGCTGAGCTCCGCACCGGCCTGGGGCGGCACGATCAGGTGCAGACCCGAGACACCGATCAGAACCCCGGCCACCAGCTCGCCGAGGATCGTGGGCAGCTGCAGGCGCACGAGCAGCTCGGCGATGGCGCGGGCCACGAGAAAAATCACCACAAAGCGCCCCACCTGCAGCAGGGTTTCGGCCACCTCGAGCTGGTGGGGGCTGATCTCCAGGAGAACGGGGGGTAGGGGTGGCATCGGTCGGGATGGGGGCAGGGAAGGTATAGGGAAGGACGATGGCGAGCTGGGGAAGCGTCTGGGAGTAGGACCAAACCGGATGGCGGAGACGGGGCGTTCGGCCGTCAGCCGCAACAGTCGTTACGCTTTCTCAGCTTCGACGGTCCCCCTGTTTCAGGCCCGCAGGGCCGAGATCCGACTGCGCGCGTTCTTGATTTCGCTGACGATCCTGGCTGGCTTCCCAGGAATGCTCCAGCGCCGCAACCGGTTCCTCAAAGTCCTGGCCATGGGCATGGGAGGCAGCGCTGGATCCCGACCGCGACCGGGGGGATCCTGCTGCTCTCGATCGGCTGGTGGGCCTGAAGGTGACCCTCGGCTCCTGGGCGATGGTGCAGCGACTGGTGCGACGACGCGGATTGCTCTGAATCGCGGCTGGCTGACCCAATGTCCCGCCGCACTGCCTAAGTTTCCCCGCGAACATTCCGATGTCGTGACGCGCATCGCGTCCACGTCCCTGTCATGAGCGTCGCCCGAACCCGGCTTGGCGATCCACGATCCCAATTCTGGTTCTTCCCCCCCCACCCATCGCCTGCATTCCTTGAGGATTCAACGTGTCTGATTTCGTAACCCTCTTTGTCGATCAGCTGCAGTCGCCGACCCTAGGCTTCCTGATCGGCGGCATTGTTGTCGCTTCCCTGGGCAGCCAGCTGGCGATGTGATCCCCGGCTCGGTGCTGGTGCCGTTCGACCGGATCGAGAGCGGCGAGGCGATCGAGTACGTGCGCCGGCTGGCCGAGGGCCGGAAGCTCTACGTGCACTGCAAGATGGGCGGCCGCTCGGCCAAGGCCCTGATCGCCCTCGGCCGCCATGACATCGAGGGCGTGAACGTGGCCGGCGGCATCAACGCCTGGAGCGAGGAGATCGACTCCTCGGTGCCGCGCTACTAAAGGGCTACTGCGCGGCGGCTTCGCTGGCGGCGGGCTCGCTGGGGATCACCAGCCGCAGCAGGATGCCTGCCTCGAGCGCCGAGGTGAGGATGCCCGCCTGGCTGCCGAGACAGAGGAAGATCAGGCCCACCTCGCCGCGGGGCATCATGCCCAGCCCCACCACCAGCCGGTTGGTGGGCTCCTTGCTCAGGTAGCTCCAACGGCGGCCACCTTGCCGGCCATCGCCTCGGCGATGGCGCGGGCCACCAAAAGATCACCACGAAGCGGCCCACCTGCAGCAGGGTTTCGGTCACCTCGAGCTGGTGAGGGCTGATCTCCAGGAGAAGGGGGGGGGGAGGAAGATCACGGGTTGGTGAAGGTGCAGGGGGTTTAGGCACTTCGATCGGCCGACTGGGGAATCGGTGGCCCGGGTCAGGGGATGGAACGCCTGCGCGGCCATGGTCCGGCAGGTGGATCGGCACAGCGACCCAGTTCGCAGGGAACATTCCTATGGTTCCTCGCCAACCTTCGCCTGTTGCAATGACCACCTCATCGGCGCCCCCGGGGCGCCCGGGTCTGCGGGTGCTGAATCACATCAGCACCAAGAACATCAAAGGGGATCTGTTCGGCGGCGTGACCGCCGCGATCGTCGCCCTGCCTCTGGCCCTGGCCTTCGGGGTGGCTTCCGGCGCCGGCGCCTCCGCCGGTCTCTGGGGGGCGGTGCTGGTGGGTCTTTTCGCGGCCCTGTTCGGCGGCACACCTTCGCTGATCTCCGAACCCACCGGTCCGATGACAGTGGTGATCACGGCCGTGATCGCCAGCCTCACCGCCCGCAATCCGGAGACCGGCCTGGCCATGGCCTTCACCGTGGTGATGCTGGCTGGACTGTTCCAGATCGCCTTCGGTTTCCTGAGGCTGGGCCGCTACATCACCCAGATGCCCTACACGGTGATCTCGGGCTTCATGAGCGGCATCGGCATCATTCTGGTGGTGCTGCAGATCGGCCCGTTCCTGGGCCAGGCGATCCCCAAAGGTGGCGTGATGGGAACCCTCACTTCCCTGCCCCAGCTGGTTGCCAGCGCCCGTCCGAGCGAGGTGATCCTGGCGGTGATCACCCTGGCGATCCTTTGGTTGACGCCGGCTGCGGTGAAGAAGATCGCTCCGCCCCAGCTGATCGCACTCGTGGTGGGCACCGTGCTCTCGCTCACCCTGCTCACGGGCGGCGGCGAGGAGATCCGCCGCATCGGTGAGCTCGCTTCGGGCTTCCCCCAGCTGCGCCTCCCCTATTTCGAGCTGGATGATCTGCGCGTGATGTTCGTGGATGCGGCAGTGCTGGGCATGCTCGGCTGCATCGACGCCCTGCTCACCGCCGTGATCGCCGACAGCATCACCCGCACCGAACACGATTCCAATAAGGAGTTGATCGGTCAGGGACTCGGCAACCTGGTCTCCGGTCTGTTCGGAGGACTGCCGGGGGCAGGCGCCACCATGGGCACTGTGGTCAACATCCAGGCCGGCGGACGCAGTGCCCTCTCCGGTATCAGCCGGGCTCTGATCCTGATGCTGGTGATTCTTGCGTTCAAGGATCTTGCCTCCCAGATTCCTCAGGCCGTGCTGGCAGGGATCGCTCTGAAGGTGGGTGTCGACATCGTCGACTGGGGCTTCCTGAAGCGCGCCCATCTGATTTCGATCAAGGGCGCCCTGATCATGTATCTGGTGATTGCCCTCACCGTGCTGGTCGATCTGATCGCTGCCGTGGGCATCGGCGTGTTCATCGCCAACATCCTCACGATCGACAAGATGAGTGCGCTTCAGGCGAAATCAGTAAAGTCGGTGAGCACCGGTGATGGTGATCTGATGCTGGAGAGCGATGAAAGGGCTCTGCTGGATCAGGGCAAGGGCCAAGTGCTGCTGTTCCAGCTCTACGGCGCCATGATCTTCGGGGTGGCCAAGGCGATCGGTCGTGAGCACAACGCCATCGGCAATTGCAGAGCCGTGATCTTCGATCTCTCCGAGGTGTCTCACCTCGGCGTCACCGCCGCCCTGGCGGTGGAGAACGCCGTGGAGGAAGCCATTGAGAAAGGTCGCCAGGTGTATGTGGTGGGAGCCAGCGGCACCACCCAGCGGAGGCTTGAGAAGCTGGGCCTCTACAAGAAACTGCCGGCGGAGCGCACGACCCTCAGCCGGCGTGATGCCCTGGCGCAGGCGGTGGCGGGTCTGGTCTGACTGCCACAGCTGTCCTGGTTTGCTTTCGCTGCGATTCGTAGGCCCGGTCACTCCGGGCCTTTTTTGTTGGGTTTCTGCACCAGCGCTTCAGCCTCTGCGGCACTGCACGGCCGGATGGGTATCGCCCGGGAGATGCCACGGAGGTCTTGAGAGCGGAACCACCGCCTCGATCTGCAGAAGCTTCAACGATGATTTCCAGCCCTGGGCGAACGTAGGCAAATCACAAGGGCGGCTCGTAAGCCCGTTTTTTTTGTGGAATTGAGTTCAAAGCATTAGCCTCAATGTAGTGCAGGAACATGTCCGTGTATTCCGGGAACACCTGAATCGTCTTTGTATCAGCAGCGCTTATCAACTCGATTGAACCTGCTGCCTGATCGTTGCCCCAGGCCGACTCCTACGCTGCCTACGTTTGCGCTTGAACATTCCATGGTGTTTTGCGGCGCTTATGGATTTCCATCGTATGCATGCATTGACAATGCATCAAGTCATGTCGTATCGAGGCGTACAGCTTACTCTTGAGGCGGGCCAATCTCTGCCAATTCATCTTTGTTGGCGTGTGACCGATGGCTATTTGAGAGTAACCGGATTGGCTGTTCAGTCCGAAATTTTCACTCTCGGTGTCTGGGGGCCTGGTGAGACCGTGATGCCGGAACTGTTGGCCAGGTATCCGGTGGAGCTGCGGGCACTGTCCCTGGCAAGGGTTCAGGAGTGGAATCCCGACCCGGACGAGCAGCGTTGTTGCTCCACGGCGCACATCCAGCAGATGGGGATGCTGTTGCAGTTCACGCGGATCCGGCCTGCGGAGGCGCGTCTCTTCCATCTGCTGATCTGGCTGTGCGAGCGGTTCGGCTCCAGTACGGAGCATGGATATTCTCTGCCTCTCGGAGCCATGAATCTCACCCATCGTCAGTTGGCGGAAATGGCCAGTGTGTCGCGGGTCACCGTGACCAAGTCACTCGCTCACTTTCGCCAGCAGGGTTTGCTGCAGCGGATTGGTGATGTGGAGATTCTGTCAATGACTGGCATCAGCCTGTTTCGTGAACAGCGCTGAGTGATGGATTCTCTCTATCGCAAGGTCAGGGATCCACCGCAGCTGGCGTGCTGTTTCTAGTTTCTTCAATGTCTTCCTCATTGGATAAGATGTCTGAATTTTTTTCCTTATTTCTTGAGCAGCTCCAGTCGCCAACGCTGGGCTTTCTGATCGGCGGCATCGTGGTTGCCTTGCTGGGCAGCCAGCTGGTCATCCCTGATTCCATCTACAAGTTCATCAGCTTTTTCCTGCTTATGGGCACCTCGAAAAATCCAAACAGATCTTGATTTGTCGACGCAGTCGGCTAACATCAGCCAAAT
>JBIKTO010000135.1:0-6719 GCA_044348065.1 Cyanobium sp. | reverse complement strand
AGCCGCTGTGCTTCATCGCTGGGAACCGGGTAGGCGGGATAGGCCACGATCACCCTGCAATGGATCTGCAGTGAGCCTATGAGCGCGCCGGCGCCCGGGGCGAGCTCAGGCGGCGGGAAGGTTGCGGGCGGCGGTGACTTCGGCGTAATCCGCGCAGCGGCGCCGGTCCAAGTCACCCAGATGCCGGCGCTCGCTGTAGTAGTCCGCCTGGAAACGCAACGCATCGGCATTGAGCTGGGCGAACAGCTCCTCGATGCGCAGCTCCATCGCCACCACCGGCGTCAGGCCAGCGGGCGGCTCCGGCCCCCGCTCCAGCATCAGCCCAAGACAGTGCTCGAGGGTGCGCAACTGCTGGGAGCGCCAGGCATCGAGCAGGTGGCGGCAGCGCTTCTCCGCCTGCAGCCGCGCCCGCATGGCGATGGCACCGCGGAGGTGGAGGAGCGGATTCTGAAGATCGAGCCGCTGCAGCTCACCCGGCTCCAACAGGGGAATCAGGCGATCCAGCAGCTCGCTCTGCTCCATCACCAGCCGGTCGGCGAGCAGGCGGGGCAGATCCAGATCCTCCAGATCCTGCCCCGGGTCCTGGCCCCGGTTGATCGCCTCCAGTCGTTCCACCCCGAGGTTGTCCTCCTCCAGTTCGCTGATCGTGGCCCAGAGCTGGCGGTGATGGCGCAGGCCGAAGTCGTCCTGCTCGGCGAGCCGCAACTGGCGGCGGAGTTCGGCGCGCACCTCCGCCACATGCAGGTAGAGCAGCAGGATCGCCGCCTCAGCGCGCTCCTGAACGCTGGCGGCGCCAGGCTTCTCCCAGCGGCTGGCACGACCGTGCCAGCGCTGGCCCTGCACCTGGGCGCGCAGATCTTCCTCAAGGGAGCGCACCAGGTGGGCCTGGCCGGCACTGAGGCGCTCGGCCACCTGCTGCAGGTACTGGGTGCGCAGGGGCCCTGGCGGCAGCTTGCCCAGCAGCGCCACCAGGGCCGCCACCGCCGCCTGAAACTGATCCGCGCGCGCCAGATCCCGCCCCGCCAGCACCCGCTCGATCTGCCAGTCAAACCAGAGGGGCGCCTGGTCGAGCAGGGCCCGGTACTCGCCGGGGCCGTGCTCGCGCAGAAACTCATCGGGATCCTTACCAGCCGGGAGATGCAGGACGCGCAGCTCGATCTGCCCCTGCAGGGCCAGCTGCTCCGCCTCGCCGATCGCCCGCTGGGCCGCCCGCAGGCCGGCGCCGTCGCTGTCGAAATTGAGGATCAGGCGGCGGCTGTCGCAGCAGCGGCAGAGCTGGGTGATCTGGCGGCCGCTGAGGGCCGTGCCCAGGGCGGCCACCGCATTGCCGATGCCCGCGGCGTGCAGGGCGATCACATCGAAGTACCCCTCCACCAGCACAGCCCGGTCATCGCGGCGGATGGCGTCCGCCGCCCGGTCGAGGCCGAAGAGGTGCTGACCCTTGACGAACACCTCGGTCTCGGGGGAGTTGAGGTATTTGGGTTCGCCACCATCAAGGCTGCGGCCTCCGAAGGCGATCACCCGGCCCTGGCGGTCGCGGATCGGCACCATCAGCCGATGGCGGAAGCGGTCATAGAACCCGTCACCCCCCTTGCGGGGCACCACCAGGCCCGCGGCTTCCAGCAGCTCCGGGGCCAGCCCCTCCACCTGCTGGAGATGGCGCAGCAGGCCATCCCAGCGGTCGGGGGCATAACCGAGGCCGAAGCTCTCGATCGTGGCCTCGCTGAGGCCACGGGACTCCCGCAGGTAGGCCAGGGCGGCTTGGCCCTCGGGCGCCCGCAGCTGGCTGCGGAACCAGCCGGCGGCCAGGCTCATCACCCGGTAGAGCCCCTCCCGGCGGCTGAGCTGCTGGCGCAGGCGCTCCTGCTGGGGCCCCTCGACCGTGTCGACCGGAACCTGGTAGCGGCGGGCCAGGTCGAGCACCACCTCGCTGAAGCTGGTGCGCTGCAGCTCCATCAGGAACTTGATGGCGTTGCCGCCGGCGCCGCAGGAGAAGCAGTAGTAGAACTGCTTGGCCGGCGACACCGTCATCGAGGGCGATGTGTCGTCGTGAAAGGGGCAGATGCCGACGAATTCGCGCCCCTTCTTCTTGAGCACCACGTGCTCGCCCACCACATCGACGATGTCGGCCCTCTCCTTGACGGCCTCAATCGTGCGGGGGTGGAGACGGGGCTGGACCAAGCGCGTTGAGGAGGGGGGTGGATAGGGAAGGACGCCAGCGATGGTGGCTGCGTGGCTTCCATTCTGGGCCATGGCCCCAGGGATGGGGGGAAGAGCGACGGGCCGCCGTGGCGATGCTGGCCAGCGCCCTGAGCTTCAGCCTGATGGTGGTGTGCGTGCGGGCGGTCGGCAGCCGCCTTCCGGTGGCGGAGGTGGTGCTGGCCCGCGCCCTGGTGAGCCTGCCCCTGAGCTTGTGGCTGCTGCGGCGGGCCCGCATCCCGCCCCTGGGCAACCGGCGCGGCCTGTTGGTGATCCGCGGCGTGCTGGGCACCGCCGCCCTCTACTGCGTCTTCGCCGCGGTGGTCCGGCTGCCGATGGCGACCGCCACGGTGCTCCAGTACCTCTACCCCACGCTCACCGCGGCGCTGGCCTGGCTGCTGCTGGGGGAGCGGGTGGCCCCGAGGCTGGTGGCGGCCATGCTGCTCGGCTGGCTCGGGGTGCTGGCGATCGCCGCGCCGGGTTCGTCCCTGATCCCCGGCGGCGCCCCAGACCCCGGCGCCCTGCTGCTGGCCCTGGCGGGCGCGCTGCTCACCGCCCTGGCCTACACCCTGGTGCGCCAGCTGGGCAGCAGTGAGCATCCCCTGGTGATCGTGCTGTACTTCGCCCTGATGGCGGTGCCCCTGAGCCTGCCGGCGGTGCTGCTGGCGCCGATGTGGCCCACCGCCCGGGAGGCGGCCTGGCTGGTGGGGATGGGTCTGTTCACCCAGCTGGGGCAGATGGGGGTGACCCAGGGATTGACAGGCCTGCCGGCGGCGCGGGCCACGGCCCTGAGCTACGCCCAGGTGGTGTTCGCGGCGTTGTGGGGCTGGCTGTTCTTTGCCGAGACGATCGCGCTGCGCACCGTGATCGGGGCCCTGGCGGTGATGGGCGCCACGCTGCTGAGCCAGCCGCCCACGCAACCTCAGCCAGGGCGCCGTTCCCCCGGCAGGGGCAGCGGATAGGTGAACCAGTCCTGGACGGAGCCGGTGGCTTCGGCGCTGGAGCGTGCGCCTGTGCTGGCGGTGGGCTGGGCCAGGCGCCAGCTTTCGCCCCGTTCGCCCCGCTGCAGATACAGGGTGAAGGGGCTGTCGACACGAATCGCATCGCCGCTCAGACGCCAGTCAAAGCGCCCGGTCAGCCGCAGGCCCGGGGCTTCGCCGATCCGCAGTGCCCGCTGCTGCTCCACCCGCACGCGGCTCACCTCCGGCAGCCCGCCGCTCTCCAGGCCCAGGGCCTCGGCCACCTGGTCCTGGGTGAGCTGGATCTGCAGGGCCAGGGCATCGAGCAGCAGCCGCTGGGGGGGCTGGCCGACGCCGCTGCAGCCGCTGAGACCGAGGGGCAGTGAAAGCACCAGAAGCAGGCTGAGGGCCGCCAGGGAGCGCCGCAGGGGAGCGAGGGGGAGCGGGGCGGTGAGGCGTCGCGGAGCCGGGGCGGGGGTTGGCAGGGGGGGCAGCAGGGGGGCCGATGGGAATGGGTCCATGATCGGCTGGCTGGAGGGGCGTCTCGCCGAACCGTGGCAACGGGCGCCGCGCTGCGGTGCGCTGCTGATCTCTCACGGGGTGGGGTACGAGGTGCAGATCAGCGCCCGCCACTGGCGCAGCCTGCCGGAGCCCGGCAGCAGCATCGCCCTGCACGTGCACACCCAGGTGCGGGAGGACGGCTGGACGCTCTACGCGTTTCCAGCACGCCGGGAGCGGGATCTGTTCCGGGAGCTGGTGGCGGTGAGCGGGGTGGGCCCCCAGATGGCCCTGGGACTGCTGGGGGTGATGGAGGCGGAGGAGCTGGCGCGGGCGATCGTGCAGGCCGACCTGCGCCGGCTCAGCCAGGCGCCGGGAGTGGGCCGCCGCATCGCCGAGCGGCTGGCGGTGGAGCTGCGCCAGCGGCTGCAGGATCGCTTCCCAACCCTGGTGGGTGGCCTGCCGGGGCAGGAGAACGAGGCGGAGGAGGCGGGGGAGGGGGCCGCCGGCCTGGCGGACGAGCAGCGGGAGGAGCTGCAGCTCACCCTGGCCACCCTGGGCTACGAGCCGCTGGAGATCCACCGGGCCCTGCGGGCGGTGGCCGGCGGTCTACCGGAGGGTGCCCCCTGCGACGACTGGATCCGCGAATCGCTGCGCTGGCTGTCACGGCCGGCGGCGTGAAGCGCATCCCCCACACGGTAAAGTGCCTGTTTGCACGTCCGCGCCCGGGGCGCCGTCCATGTCGCTTACCACCATCAAGAAGCAGGAATTGATCAACGGGCACCAAACCCACCCCACCGACACCGGGTCGGTGGAGGTGCAGGTGGCGATGCTGAGCGAGAGGATTCAACAACTCAGCAGCCATCTGCAGAAGAACATCCACGACTTCTCCTCCCGCCAGGGATTGCTGAAGATGATCGGCCGGCGCAAGCGCCTGCTCGGCTACCTGCGCAACCAGAGCGAAGAGCGCTACGCCGGCTTGATCGAGAAGCTCGGCATCCGGGGCTGAGTCGTCCGATGGCCCGTCAGCGGGACCCGAAAGCCTTCGGCAAGCCACGCCCCAGCGCCAAGGCCAGAGAAAAGCCTGGAGAAAAGACCGGCGAAAAGACCGGTGGCAAGGTCGCTGGCAAACCGCCGGCCCGGCCCACCGGCGCCCAGGTCATCCCCGACACCGTGGCGAAGCGGATGGCCAGGCGCATCGCGATCGCCACCGGCATCCCCAGCGTTCTGGGCATGGCGGTGATCGTGGCCAGCTATCTGCTGGTCTCCCGCGGCATCCTCACGATCCAGCCGGTGGTGACGCTGCTCGGCTCCGGCGCCCTGTTCCTGCTGGGCCTGGTGGGGCTCAGCTACGGCGTGATCTCCGCCAGCTGGGAGGAGGCCAGCGGCACGCTGCTGGGTCTGGAGCAGATTCCCCTGAACATCAGCCGGATCCGCGAATCGGTGCGGGCGATGCGCCAGGGCAGCTGAATCCTTGCCCCTCAGGCGGCTTCGGCGCCGAGGGGAGAGCGAAGGCGGGCTGAGAATTCCGCCGAGGTGAGGGTCGCCAGGGCGGCACCGGCATCGGCCACGCAGAACTGGGGCCCGAGGCGCACGAACACCTGGCGGCTGCCATCCCGCAGGCAGGCCACCACCGGCACCCGCACGCCCGCCTGGTCCTGGGCGGGGCGATGGCGGCTCAGGCATTCACGCAGACGGTGCTGGATGGCGATGTCGGCGGCCTGTTCCGGCGCCAGATCCACCAACACCAGTTGCAGATCCTCGATGCTGCGGCAGTCCTCAACAATCAACTGGACCCGGTCGTCGCGACGATCCACGCTCGCCCAGACCAGCAGCCGGGCATCCACCATCAGGTGATCAGCCAGGCGGGCGTAACTCTTGGGGAACACCACCGCCTCACAGCTGCCTGTGAGATCCTCCAGCTGCAGCACCGCCATGCGATCCCCCTTGCGGGTGGTCACCTGGCGCAGCTCCGGCACCATCACCACCAGCGAAACGCTGGCTTTGTCGGGCTGTTCCTCGAGGTTCGCCAGACCGATCGGCGAAAGCAGCTTCACCCGGCTCGCCAGCTGGCGCAGCGGGTGGTCGGAGAGGTAGAAGCCGAGCAGATCCTTCTCGAGCCGCAGCTTCTCGCTGGGGGGGTAGTCGGAGACCGGGGCTGCCTTCGGGGCGGTGCCACCATCGCCCGCGCCGCTGGCCGCTGGGTGGGTGTCACCGGCACCGGCGAGCAGGTCGAAGAGGTTGCCCTGGCCGCTGGCCCGGTCGCGGGCGCGGGCACTGGCCCACTCCAACACCAGATCCAGATCGGCCATCAGCTGGGCCCGGTTGGCGCCACCCTCCAGGCCATCGAGGGCGCCGCAATGAATCAGCGACTCCAGTGCGCGCCGGTTGAGCTGCTGGGAAGGGATGCGGTCGCAGAGCTCGGCCAGGGAGGCGAAGGGCCCATCGGTCTGGCGGGAATCGATCAGCAGCCGGATCGCCCCGTCCCCCAGATTGCGCACGGCCGAGAGGCCGAAGAGGATGCGGCTGCCAACGGGGGTGAAATCGATGCCGGAAGCATTCACATCCGGCGGTAACACCTCGATGCCCATCGCCAGGCAGTTGGCGATGTAGCGCTGCACCTTGTCGCTCTGGCCGGCGTTGACGGTGAGCAGGGAGGCCATGTAGGCCACCGGATAGTGGGCCTTGAGGTAGGCCGTCTGGTAGGTGACGGCGCCGTAGGCGGTGGAGTGGCTCTTGTTGAAGCAGTACTCGGCAAAGAGCACCATCTGCTCGAACAGCTGCTCGGCGGTCTTGGGCGCCACCCCCCGCTGGGTGGCCCCCTCAACGAAAAGGCTCTGGTGTTTCTCCATCTCGCTTTTCTTCTTCTTGCCCATCGCCCGCCGCAGCAGATCTGCCTCACCAAGGGAATAGCCAGCCAGATCCTGGGCGATCTTCATGATCTGTTCCTGGTAGACCATGATTCCGTAGGTTTCCTGCAGGATCGGCTGCAGACGTGGATCAGCAAAGTCGATCGCCTCCTTGCCGTGCTTGCGGTGGATGAACTTGGGGATCAAGCCGGCA
>JBIKTO010000134.1:0-6770 GCA_044348065.1 Cyanobium sp. | reverse complement strand
ATCCCGAGCTGCGCTGGGCGGATCTGGATCGCCGTGCCCAGCAGGCGCTCAGCGCGGCCCTGCGGGACAGCCGCTACGCCGTGGGCGGGCGCGGTCCGTTCGGAGAGGAGTTCGTCACCGCCGGCGGCGTCCCCCTCGGGGAGGTGGAGGCCGCCACGCTCGAGAGCCGCCGCTGCCCCGGCCTGCACCTGGTGGGGGAGATCCTCGATGTGGATGGGGTGACCGGCGGCTTCAACTTCCAGCACTGCTGGAGCAGCGGCTGGATCGCCGGTGGCGCGCTGGCCGCGGCGCTCAGCGGATGTTCTTGAACACGCTGAACATCGGCAGGTACATCGCCAGCAGCACCGAGCCGACGATGATGCCCACCAGCACGATCATCACCGGCTCGAGCATCGAGGTCATCGCCTTCACCAGGGCTGCCACCTCGTCTTCGTAGAAGTCCGCCACCTTGGAGAGCATGGCGTCCATTTCGCCGGTTTCCTCGCCGATCGCCAGCATGCTCACCGCCATCTCCGGGAAAACGCTCTTGTTGGAGAGGGCGGCGCTGAGCGGGATGCCCTCGCTGACATCCTTGCGGGAGGCCAGGATCGCGTCGCCGATCACGCTGTTGCTGGTGGTGTCGCGGGCGATCTCCAGGGACATCAGGATCGGCACGCCCGCCCGGGAGAGGGAGCTGAGGGTGCGGCAGAACTGGGCGGTCGCCGTCTTCTGGAACAGGTCTCCGAACAGGGGCACCTTGAGCAGCAGCGCGTCCACCTGCCGGCGCCCGGCGGGGGTGGCGTAGTAGCGGGTGAACAGGAAGGCCCCCACCATCAGGCCACCCACCAGGATCACCGAGAAGGGCGAGCGCAACAGCTTGCTCAGATCCAGCAGCAACTGGGTGAACGCCGGCAGTTCCGCTCCCAGCTGGTCGAAGATGCCGGCGAACACAGGAATCAGGAAGATCGTCATCCCCAGAAACACCCCCACGGCGATCACCAGCACCGTCACCGGATAGCCGAGGGCGCCACGGATCTGGTTCTGCAGCTTGGCGCTGTCCTCCATCAGCTTCGCCAACCGCCGCAGGGTTTCGTCGAGCACCCCGCCGGCTTCGCCCGCTTCCACCATCGCCACCGCCAGGTTGTCGAACACCTGGGGCCAGCGCCGCATCGCATTGCCGAGGCTGTCCCCTTGGTTGACGTCCTGGGCCATGGCCGTGAGCGCCCGCCGGAACTTCTTGGAGCGCTCCTGCCTGCGCATCAGATCAATGCTGCGCAGGATCGGCACGCCGGCGTCGATCAGGGCGGAGAGCTTGCTGGCGAAGAGCGCCTTTTCGCGGACGGTGATGCTGTCAAAGTCGAGCCACGCGGGCGGGCCCTTCTCGCTCTCTGCCTTGGTTTTCGCATGAGCCGCGGCCGCATCCTGTCGGACCAGGAGGGACTCGCCGGCAATGCCCCGCTGCCGCAGCAACCGCCTGGCCATGGCTGGGCTCTCGGCCTCCAGGGCGAGCTGTCGCTTCTGCCCGGACTTGGTGGTGTAGGTGACGAGAAAGGAGGTCATCCTGGCTGGCTGCGCGGAAATCGGGGGGTCAGCTCGGCACGAGCAGGCGTTCCAGCTCGTCGGGGCGGGTGGTTCTCAGCAGAGCCTCGGTCCTGGTGATTTTTTCGGCGTTCACCAGATTGGCGAGGCAGCGTTCCAGGGTTTGCATGCCCAGCTGGGCACCGGTCTGGATCTGGGAATAGAGCTGGGCCGTCTTCCCTTCCCGGATCAGGTTGGCGGTGGCGGGGGTGTTCACCATGATTTCCTGGGCCATCACCCGGCCGAAGGCGCCGGCGGTGGGGGTGGCGCTCTGGCAGAGGGTCTGGGAGAAGACCGCCTCCAGGCTGGTGCTCAGTTGCACCCGGATCTGGGTCTGCTGGCTGCTGGGGAAGACATCCACCATTCGGTCGACGGTCTGGGAGGCGGAGCTGGTGTGCAGGGTGCCGAAGACCAGGTGACCGGTTTCAGCCGCGGTGATCGCCAGCTGGATTGTTTCCAGATCGCGCAACTCCCCCACCAGGATCACATCCGGGTCCTCGCGCAGAGCGGCCCGCAGGGCGTTGGCGAAGCTGCGCGTGTCCTCACTCACCTCGCGTTGGTGGATGAGGGATCGGTCGTTTTTATAGGTGAATTCGATCGGGTCCTCGATCGTGAGGATGTGCTCGGATCGGGTGTGGTTGATGTGATCGAGCAATGAGGCCAGGGTGGTGGTCTTGCCGGAGCCGGTCGGGCCTGTCACCAGCACCAGCCCTTTCGGCTTGCGGGTCACCTGCTCCACCACCGGCGGCATGCCCAGCTTCTCCAATGGCGGGATCTCGTTGCCCAGGGCCCGCAGGCAGGCCGCATAGGTGCCGCGCTGGCGGTACACGTTCACCCGGAACCGGGCCACATCCTTGAGTCCGTAAGAGCAGTCCAGGTCCCAGTTCTGCTCCAGATGCTTGCGCTGTGAGTTGTTCAGCAGCGTGAAGATCAGGCGGTTGCAGACCTCCTCGCTCAGCACGAGGTTCTGAATGATCGGTCGCAGCTTGCCGTTGAACCGGCCGTAGGGCGGTTGACCGGCGGCCAGGTGCAGATCGCTGCCGCCGTTGTTGACGAGCTCGATCATCAAATCTTCGATCAGCAGCTGTTGTTCCACGGCGGAGCGGCGGCTAGCGACACACGAGCAGACAGTAGGGGCATTCCAGCCACTCGTCCTGCAGGCCGGCGCCGCATCCCTGGCAGGTGAGGGTGCTCAGGGCCCGGGCCCGCCGCTCCGATTCCAGGCCGGTGTCCGTGAGCAGCATCCGTTCCACCTCGTCCAGCGTGGTCAGACCCTGGCGCACCAGGTCCAACCCGTAGCCCAGCAGAGTTTTCATGCCGCCCTCCAGGGCCAGACGGCGCAGCTCCTCGGTGCTCGAGCGCTTGGCGACGGCGGAGGAGAGGGTTTCGTTCATGCGCAGGATCTCGAACACCCCCACCCGGCCGGCGTAGCCGCGCCCCTGACACTTGGGACAGCAGTCGTGGTGGCCGTGCTGGCCGGTGGTGGCCTTGAAGAAGGAGATGGCGCTCTCGTCGCTGGCCGCCAGCCCGAAGCGGGCCAGTTCTTCCGATTCGGGTCGGTAGGGGGTGCGGCATTCCGGGCAGAGGCGGCGCACCAGGCGCTGGGAGATCACCCCGAGCAGGGAGGCGCTCACGAGGAAGGGCTCGATGCCCATCTCATCGAGCCGGGCAAAGGCGCTGGCGGCGTCGTTGCAGTGCAGGGTGGTGAGCACCAGGTGGCCGGTGAGGGCCGCCTCGATCGCCGTGCGGGCCGTCTCCAGGTCGCGGGTTTCGCCCACCAGCAGCACATCGGGATCCTGGCGCATGAAGGCGCGCAGGGCGGTGGCGAAGTCGAGCCCTTTTTCCCGGTTCACCTGGGTCTGGGTGATCCCCTTGAGCGTGTACTCGATCGGGTCCTCCACGGTCGAGATATTGATGCTCGGGTCGTTGCGCTCCGATAGCAGGGCGTAGAGGGTGGTCGACTTGCCGGAGCCGGTGGGTCCGGTCACCAGGATCATGCCGAACGGCTTGGCGCCCAGGTCCCGCAGGGTGGCCCGGGCGATCGGGTCGCTGATCAGGTTGTCGAGGCCCAGCTCGGTGGCGCCGCTGTCCAGCAGTCGCATCACCACCTTCTCACCGTGTCGGCAGGGCAGGGTGCTGACCCGGAAGTCGGTGGTGCGGCCGCGAAAGTTGCGACGGATGCGGCCATCCTGAGGCAGTCGCCGCTCGGCGATGTCCAGGTCGGCCATGATCTTCAGCCGGGACGTGATCGCCGGCGTGAGGGTCTTGGGCAGTTTTTCGATGTCGCGCAACACCCCGTCCTGACGGAAGCGGATCAGCAGCCCATCCTCCTGGGGCTCGACGTGGATGTCGCTGGCGGCGTTGGTGAGGGCTTCGATGAGGATCCGATCCACCAGGCTCATCACCGGCGAAAGGCCAACGCCCTGGCTGCTGGCCTCCAGGTCTTCGGTGTCCACCTCCGGCTTGGCCGTGCCCAGCCCCACCTGGCCGAGCTCGAGATCGCCGAACAGGGAGGTGCGTTCGCCGCCGCTGGCCGTGGCCGGATTCGCGGAGTCGGGGGTCATCTCGGGGTTCGGCGCGGGGCCCTTGGTGTGGGGGCCGGAAGAGGGGGGCTGGGGTGGGCGGCGGGGAGGTGCGGGCTTCCGCTCCTTGTGATCGGGCGGCGCACCGCATCAACATATCGGGGATTGAACTGCGCGAAGGGCAGCATGAGCGGCGAAAGCAGCACGGTCCCCGAGGTCCCCACCGATCCGCAGCCAGCGGCCGACCCGACGCCCCCGGACGCTGAGCTTGACCCCGTCGAGGGCGGCGCTCCGGCCGGCGAGGCCCCCTCCGGCGAGGAGCGGTTGCGCCAGCTGGAGGCGGAGCTCGCCGCCCTCCAGGCGGAGCATGAAAGCCTGAAGGGCCAGTACATGCGCATCGCCGCGGACTTCGACAACTTCCGCAAGCGCCAGAGCCGCGACCAGGAGGACCAGAAGCTGCAGATCACCTGCTCCACCGTGGCCGAGATCCTGCCGGTGGTGGACAACTTCGAGAGGGCCCGCCAACAGCTCAATCCCCAGCACGAGGAGGCCCAGGCCCTGCATGGCAGCTACCTGGCCCTTTACCGCCAGCTCGTCGACGTGCTCAAGCAGCTGGGGGTCGCCTCGATGCGGGTGGAGGGGGAGCCCTTCGATCCCAACCTGCATGAGGCGGTGCTGCGGGAGCCCAGCGAGGACCACCCCGAGGATGTGGTCATCGGCGAACTGCAGCGCGGTTATCACATCAATGGCCGCGTGCTGCGCCACGCGCTGGTGAAGGTGTCCATGGGTCCAGGGCCCGGCGGCCAGGCCGCTGAGCCAGAAGCCGGCGGGGAGCAGAACGGCTGATGGCCGACTACTACGAGCTCCTGGGGGTCGCCCGCGACGCCGACGCCGACGCCCTCAAGCGGGCCTATCGGCGGCTGGCGCGCCAATACCACCCGGATGTGAACAAGGATCCGGGCGCCGAAGACCGTTTCAAGGAGATCGGCCGCGCCTACGAGGTGCTCAGCGATCCCCAGACCCGCTCCCGCTACGACCAGTTCGGTGAGGCGGGCCTCGGCGGCGCGGCCGGCATGCCCGACATGGGGGATGTGGGCGGCTTCGCCGACCTCTTCGAAACCTTCTTCAGCGGCTTCGGCGGGGCGGGTCCGGCGGGCGCACGGCGGCGGGCCGGTCCCCGCCAGGGGGATGACCTGCGCCTCGACCTCTCGATCGAGTTTCGGGAGGCGGTGTTCGGCATCGAGAAGGAGGTGCAGATCCGCCACCTTCAGACCTGCGGCACCTGCAACGGCTCCGGCGCCAAGGCGGGCAGTGGGCCCACCAGCTGCGGCACCTGCGGCGGTGCCGGCCAGGTGCGCCGCGCCACCCGCACCCCCTTCGGCAGCTTCACCCAGGTGGCCCCCTGCCCCAGCTGCGAGGGCAGCGGCCAGGTGATCGCCGATCCCTGCACCGCCTGCTCCGGCCAGGGCCTGCAGCAGGTGTCCAAGACCCTGCGCATCAACATCCCCGCCGGTGTCGACACAGGCACCCGGCTGCGCATCGCCGGCGAGGGGAATGCCGGCCAGCGGGGCGGCCCGCCGGGCGACCTGTACGTGTTCCTCGCCGTGCGCCCCCACCCCAACCTGCGGCGCGAGGGGCAGACCATCCTCTCGGAGGTGAGCCTCAACTACCTGCAGGCGATCCTCGGCGACACGATCGAAGTGGAGACCGTGGACGGACCGGAATCCCTGGCGATCCCGGCCGGCACCCAGCCCGGCGCCGTGCTCACCCTGCGCAACAAGGGGGTGCCGCGCCTGGGCAACCCCGTGGCCCGCGGCAACCAGCAGGTGAACGTGGTGGTGCACCTGCCCACCAAGCTGAACGGTGAGGAGCGCGAACTGCTGGAGCAGCTCGCCGGCCACCACACCCGCAAGGGCAAGGCCCATCCCCACAAGAGCGGCCTGTTCGGCGGCCTGTTCGGCTGAGCGCGGTGAGCGATCGCCTGATGCCCAGCCCCGAGTCCGATCCCATTCCCGCCGCCTGCCTCGACCTGCGCGGCACCCCCTGTCCGCTCAACTTCATCCGCACCCGCCTGGCTCTCGAAAAGATCGCCCGCGGTTCCGTGCTGCAGGTGGACCTCGACCAGGGTGAGCCCGAGGCGATGGTGGGGGAGGGGGTGCGCAGCGACGGCCACAGCGTCGAGCGCGTGCCGCTGGAGGAGGGCGGCGTGCGGCTGCGCATTCGCCGTGGCTGAAGGGCGTTCCGGCCGCGTCCTGGCGCTGCAGGCCAACTTCTGCCTGGTGGGGCTGGACGGTGAGGGGCCCGAGGGAAGCCGCCGCCTGCTCTGCACCCGCCGCACCCGCCTGGGCAAGAGCGGCCAGCAGGTGTGCGTCGGCGACCGGGTGCTGGTGGAGGGCATCGACTGGCCGGCCGGCCGGGGCGCGGTGACGGCCGTCGAACCCCGCACCAACCTGCTGCCGCGGCCGGCCGTGGCCAATGTCAGCCGGGTGCTGGTGGTGGTCTCCGTGCGTCAGCCCGCCCTCGATCCCCTGCAGCTCACCCGCTTCCTGCTCACCGCTGAGGCCGCCGGCCCGGCGGTGGAGCTGGTGCTGGGCAAGACCGACCTGGCCCCCGCCGAGGAGGTGGAGGCGTGGTGCGCGCGCCTGCGGGGCTGGGGCTACCCGGTCTATCCGGTTTCGGTGCGGCGGGGCG
>JBIKTO010000133.1:0-6802 GCA_044348065.1 Cyanobium sp. | reverse complement strand
GGGCGGACTCATCCGCTTCCTGATGTCAGCTTTGACAGCCTCGCTGTAACGACGCACTGGTCATCTCCTTGAGCCCCCGGGTGATCAAAAGCACGGGCGACAACTTTCCTGACGGCGGGGGGCCGGGGATTGGCCGGCAGTCAGAGTGGTTCGCGTTCACTCTGCTCCTGAGAGCCGCGCTCTGCCGGGATGTCTTCGCTCACAGTGGGGCCATCGCGAAAGAAATCTGTCCAGCCCCGAATGTCCTCTGCTTGGAATCGCTCTCGCGATCAGCGCCTTCACTTGATAAGACATTCATGGCGATCGCTTCAATGCAAAACCAACAGCTCCGCCAAGAACGAGCTGCAGAATGCCGGTGCTCCAATCGAGGCGTTTTTCGGGCACCGGACGGAACAGGCTGAACACGATCAGCAAGGCCGCAAACGCGGAGGTCGCGGCGATCATCCAGACCGCCATGCGCTCGATCCGGTGCCGTTGGGCACGGTCGGCAGGGTGCTCTGGTGTTCTGATTTCAATTCCGCTGATCGCCGTCTGCAGTTCACGGGCATAGGCGGCCGTGATGTCATCCATCAGATGTTGACGAGGGTTTCCACCTGATCGCCGTGAGCGAACTGCAGCTTCGCACCTTCTTGCTCCTGCTTCTTGGCAAGCATGTAGAGAGCCAGGGCGCGACGGAAGACATCGGTCTTCGTGAGCCCTTCGGAGGCGGCGAGGGCTTCGAGGCGCTCGTTCACCTGTTCGCTGAGGCGAACCTCCAACCGGGTCGTCGCCATGGGGTAACCGGAAATCGTACGGTGATCTTACGGCATTTCCCCGGCTCGCTCCATGGGTGCCTGGCTCCTGTCCGAGCTGGAACCCCAGCGGCTGATCGACCTCGGGAACCAGGCCCCGCACATCGATCTGACCAGTGACGGCGGCGGAGATCAGGGCTGAGCGGCGCCCCGCGGCTCGCGCAGGAGCTGGTGAAGGGTAAGCCCCTCGGCGTTCTTCCATTCCGTCCAGCCGTTGGCGTTGCGGCCCATCAGGGCGATGGCGCCACCGCTGGGTGCCTTGAAGAGGTGGTCTTTGGTGAAGACCAGCGCGTCCTGACCGTCGCTTTGGAGAACGCCGCGCTCGATCAAACGTTGACGCCACTGCTTGCGGCTCTCCGGCAGGGATGGCGTGGTGGCGAGACGACCCACGGAGCCCGCGAGCACAACGAAACCCTCTGGGGTGTGGCGGAGGTGGGGGCGGCGAGGGGATCAAAGAGCGGGAAGCCGAGGCTGTAGATGAGGGTGTGCCCCGTCTCGAAGATCTCCAGGCATTCCGCTGCCAGGGGAGCCGGGGTGTGGGGCTTGCTGCCGCTGTTGCCGTTCTCCTCCACGAAGCGCTGCGCCTGGCGGATCTGCTGAAGGGCATGCCAGTCATCTTCTTCTGGTTGTGGGCGGTGAAGCGTGCGCGCAGGTCACCGGTCTGGCCCACGTAGACCAGCCGGTCGCCATCCTCCGTGGCTTCCCCGAGGAGGAAGTAGACCCCCACCTGACTGCTTTGCTCCATCGCCAGGAAATCAGCCAGCAGGCTGCGGGGCACCTCGATCACCTGGACGATGCGGGTGGTGATCTCGGCGATGCGAATGCCGTGGGGGTCGCCGCAGGGCAGGAAGATCTGGATTGTTTTGGGGGTGCTGCTCATGCCGCATCAGCCTCAGACACCAGGCCGCGCACATCGATCTGGCCGGTGACGGCGGCGGAGATCAGAGCAGAGCGGCGTTCTTGGAGGAGTAACAAGGATCTCTGTGAGTCAGCAACAAGAAGTTCGTAAGGCCGGGTTTTATTTCTAATGCTGGCCAGTATTTCATCCTGTTCATGCATTGAAGGGAGGACTAGCTTCATCTTAGACAGGCGGGAGATGTATATATGCTTAATGGTTGTGCCACCGGCATCAAACAGCATTTTTTCCTGATAGCTTGCTGAGCTTAGTGCCGTCGCCAAGAACTCTCCTGAGCAGACTCTTGAGTTGGCTCTCAGCAATGCTACCGACTGGTTGATGCATGCTGGCTCGTCCTGCTGAGCGTAAAGAGCCACCCTGCCCAGGGTGCCATCTTTGGTTAGAAGCACATCACCGTTAACGGGCCTTGACTTATCGGTTAGCTCGCTGAAGAACGAAGATTCGCTAGTTCGCCTGCAGGTCTCAAATCGGACACTTCCATTATCTATGTCATTTGCCGTAAGCATATAGGGACCAATATCCTCTGTTGGCATTGGGTTGGTGAATCCATAGGTAATTCTTTCTGTGGACAGTCCTATGTTCGAAACCTCCCAATGCTCCGGCACCTCCCCCAGCCACTCCACCCCCGAATCCTTCATCGGCGCGTCCGGATTCAGCCCCTTGGTCACGGCATGGGAGATCACGGCCTGGCGCTTCTCCTGAAGCAGCTCGATCAGGCGCTGCTGCTCGGCGATCAGGGCGTCGATCTTGGCGGTTTCGCGGTCAAGGAAGCGCAAGATTGAGGCCCGCTCTTCGGCGGGAGGTGAGCAGATTCTCAGATTCTTGAACTCATCCCAGTAGAGCCTGAGTCGAAAGTCGGTGATCCCACGAGAAAAGCGCTTGATTTCATTAACAGCGAACTCGGTTCTCAACAGGTACTCGATCCACTCGGTAGGCAGGGTTGTCTTCGGTCTTGCCACGACATATGCGGGACTCACCATCCCCTCCACAACAACACTACCGAATGCGCCTTGCCAAGCCCTCATCATGTTGTAAACAAGGTCTCCGGGAGCTACGCGTTTGTATTTTGACCGGTCATCACTACGAACAACTTTGCGATCCATCTCTTCTTCGCTGAGCTCCGAATCAGAAACCCCGTGATGAATAGAAACGCTGAGGACAGGGAGATCTTCATTTCCCGCCTCGACCACCTCGGAATACAAAGACGCCATTCTCTTGACCTCCCAATGCTCCGGCACCTCCCCCAGCCACTCCACGCCGCTGGGCTTGTAGGCCGCGTAACGGGGAAAGCTCATGGTGCGGGGTCTCCATCGCCAGCCACCTGCAGCAGCTGGAGGGTGAGACCCTCCGGCTCAAACTGGCGAAAATCCTGGTCGAGGCTGATCAGGGCAAGGTCGGCCGTGATCGCGAAGGCGGCCAGGTAGGCATCCATCCAGCGTTTCGGGGCGGCCTGCTCGATCGCGCCCAACTGGCACCAGGTGCGTCCCAGCTCGGGCGGCTCATCGATCACATCCACCTGCGGCAGCGCCAGGAAGGTCTGCAGGGCGGCCCAAGCATCACCGTTGCTGGTCTTCGGCACGCCATACGCCTGCGTGATCACCGGCGTGGAGGCCAGACGCAGAAAACTCTGCTGGGCGGCGCGGCACCACAACGCCGGTTCGTCCGCGCTGGCCAAGTACAGCACCCGGCGGGAGACCGCATGGGCTGGATGCTCGGCAAAGGCCGCAGCCAGCCACACATTGCTATCAAGCAGACAGGCCGGCACGCTGACAGTCCTCCTGCATCAGGGTGTCCTGCTCCAGCCGCAGGGCTGTGGCCACGTCGATCGGCTGCCGCTTGAGCTTGGGATCGGTGCGGAACAGCGGGAATCCATCCGCGTCCACCTCCAACACCTCGCGCCTGGCGGCCTGCGGCAGGGCGGCGGAACCATGCAGGCCCTGGCGGATGTAGTCGGCCACCAGCTCCTTGATCGGCCGCCCCTGCTGCACAGCTCGTTGCTTGACCTGGCGCATCAGGTGATCGGGAAGGTCAAGGGTGGTTTTCATGCATCTCTCGCCTGGTAAACCAGCTTACTGGCTTTCTGGGCAGGGGCATGCGGGCGTGGCGTTTGCCCCCGATTCGAACGATCCGGAATTTCCGGATGGTTGAGCTTTCTGCAAGCTCTTTCTCTTCGTCGATGTTTAGAAGATGTTCGTTAATCGTCTTGAAACCCTTCTGATAGAGCTCGCCTATCTGCGCCTGAGTCAGCCAGGGCTTGTCATCCTCAAAGCGGCATTGGATGCGTGTTTTGCCGTCCTCCGTCTGATACAGGATCAGATCTGAAGGTGAATTGATATTGCCGGCAATGCTCATGGTTGCTCCTCCTCAGCTGGGTCAGCAAAAACAGCCTCCACATCACGAGCACCATGCAGGACGCGGACGATGCGCAGGAAGACATCACCCTGGAGATAGAAGATCAGATAACGCCCCACAGGAAGGCTGCGCAGACCATCCAGCAGTTCGTCGCGTCGTCGCCCGGTGTCGGGATGGCGGGACAGGTTCTGGAACTTCGCATCGATCAGATCAATGAAGGCGTCGGCCTGAGCAACGCTGGCGTTGGGGGTGAGAACGATCGCCAGCACAAGTCAAACGCCCGGCTTGGAATCGACCTGCGCCCTCAGGCGCTGGCTCCCCGCGGCTTTAATCGCCTCTGGGTTCCAGGCCACCGAATCGCCACTGTCCAGTCCGTCCTGGATGGCGCGACGCAACTCCTGGAGCTGGAGATCCCGCAGCTGATCCTGGTGCTCCATCAGCCGCAGGGCCTCGCGCACCACCTCGCTGGCCGAGGTGTAACGCCCGGACGCCACCTTCGCTTTCACCATCGCCTCCAGCTGGGGCGAGAGGTTCACGTTCATCGTCATGGCGATGACGACCAGGGCCGAACTCCTTGTCCACCCTACCCGCGTTGGCAAAATTTGCCAAGACTTGGCTGGCTCACGGGTCTGCGAACGCTTCCTCGTCTTCGGGTGAAGCCCACTCCTCCATCAGGCTGGCTTCCAGATCCTGCAAGTGGAGGGTGTCCTGCTCCAGCCGCAGGGCGGTTGTGACATCGATGCGGGACGGGGCGGCGGCCGGATCCGGGCGGAACACCGGCATGCCATCAGCATCGATGTCCAGTGCGTCAGACCCCATCGCTCGCCTCCAAAGCCTCCCCAGACCAGCTGAGCAGGGCCTCGGCGGCCTCCGGTGCCGCCGTTGCATCCTCGGGTCCGAACACGGCGGGGCTCATGGAAACCGGCACCCCTGCAGCAGCGGGATGGCTTCGGCCTTCACGGAGCGCCAGAAGGGGGCATCGCCATGCTTGCGCAGCAGCGCCGGGCTGGCTACGAGGGGTTGCACAGGCAGGCGGCAGGGCTGCAGTGCCTCGAGCACCACGTTGTAGGCGTTGAGCAGGCGCCGGTCGGCCAGACCCATCACCAGCAGATCCACATCCGAGCGGCGGCTGGCGCTGCCCCGGGCCCAGCTGCCAAACAGCCAGAGGCCTTCGGGGTGATGGCGCGCCACCAGCCTCTCCAGCGCCGGCAGCAGATCGGCGCGCAGGACCTGGGGCAGGTTGGCGGCCTGGAGCGTGCCGAGGGCCAGCGGAAGGGGGTCAGGGTCCAACCTCAGCAGCTCAGCCGGCATCGCGCTCCTCCGGTGGACGCTCCAGTTCTGCGCCCGTGAGGATGCGCAGTTCGCCGTCGATCTGCACCGCCATCCCAGTGCCGGTCTGGCGGGCCAGCTCCCGGGCCCGCTGACCGGCGCACAGCAGCGCAGCGGAAACCCGATCGAGATCGGGATCGTTGAGGTGGCTTGTAAAACCCAGGCTCATCGGTTTCTCGCCTCCGCCAGCAGCACGGGTCGGTCGCCTCCATTACCGATCAACTGCCAGGCATCCACGATGGACTGATAGAGGGTGGTGAAGTTTCTCAGCCACTCAGCCCCCCGATCATCGCCAGAATCCGATCCGTGACCTGCTTGAGCTCAGCATCGATCACCTCCAGCGGCCGGGGCGGGGTGAACACATAGAAGTGGCGGTTGAAGGGGATCTCATAGCCCACCTTCGTTTTCTCGTGGTCGATCCAGGCGTCGGGTACATGGGGCAGCACCTCGCGCTCGAAGTAGGTCTGCACGTCTTCCGAGAGCGGCACATTCTCGGTGTCGCGCAGGCTGGCATCGGCCTGGGGCTGTCCCTTCGCCTTGCCGCGCTGGCCCAGCACCATATTCCCCGCCTCATCCTTGAGAGGACGCTCCACCGTGATCGTACGGTAGCCGAAATCTTCATTGCGGAAGATCTTGCTGATCGGCTTGCCATCCTTCTCGGCTTCCTCAAAATCACCAAACAGGCGGGTGATCTCCTCGATGTGCTCCGGACTCAGCTCCTTGCGCTTGCTGCCCAGGCTCTTGCGCATCTTCTGCCAGAAGCCGCTCGCATCAATAAGTTGCACCTTACCCTTGCGTTCCTCGGGTTTGCGGTTGCTGAGGATCCAGATGTAGGTGCTGATGCCTGTGTTGTAGAACATATCCGTGGGCAGGCCGATGATCGCCTCCACCAGGTCGTTTTCCAGCACATAGCGGCGGATTTCACTTTCGCCGGACCCCGCGCCGCCGGTGAACAGCGGCGAGCCATTGAGAACAATGCCGAAGCGGCTGCCTCCCTCCTGCGCCGGCCACATCTTGCTGATCAGATGCAGCAGAAACAACAGCGAGCCATCGCTCACCCTGGGCAGCCCCGGACCGAAACGCCCGGCATAGCCCAGCTGCTCGGCTTCCTTGCGGATGAATTTCTCGATCTTTTTCCAGTCCACACCAAAGGGTGGATTGGAGAGCATGTAATCAAAAAACAGGCCCTCCAGCCCATCATCACTCAGCGTATTGCCGAAGACGATGTTGCGAATGTCCTGCCCCTTGATCAGCATGTCGGCTTTGCAGATCGCGTAGCTCTCCGGGTTGAGCTCCTGGCCATACATCACCAGCCGGGCCAATGGGTTGAGGGCCAGTAGCTGCTCCTCTCCCACGCTGAGCATGCCGCCCGTGCCGCCGGTGGGGTCATAGAGCGTTCGCACCACGCCGGGTT
>JBIKTO010000241.1:0-4915 GCA_044348065.1 Cyanobium sp. | reverse complement strand
AAGTTTGCCGAGCTGGGCACGATGCCCGAGGGAGCACGTCGCGATGCCCTGCGGGATGAGCTGGGGGATCACTTCGTGCAGCGGCGGCGCCAGGACATCCGGGCGGAGTGGGGCAGTGACGGCTCCGACTTCCCCGATCGCGAAACCCGCGAGGCCACCTATGAGCTCACCGGCGCCTGGGGTGCACTGTTCCACGACGTGCTCGAGTACGCGCGCACGTTGATCAAGCGAAGCGCCGGCCAGAGCCGCCTGCGGCAGCGCATGAGCTGGTGGGCGGCGTTGGCGTTGCTGCGTTGCATCAGCAGCAGCCCAGCGGCGGCGGCCGTTTCGCTGCGCACGAAGTTGGCCGGCCTGGAGCAGGGCAACAACGGCCAGGGCCTCAGCGAGGAGCAGCAGCTCAGCGAGCTGGAGGCCCTCGCCAGCCAGGGCGTGCTCGATGGCCTGGATGAGGCGATGTCAGAAGAGGAGTCCGCACCTGGCGGCGACCTGGCGGTGGAGGCCGATCGGGCCCATCTGGAAGAGTTGATCGAAACGGCCGAGGGTCTGCGGGGCCCCAGCAAGGACCCCAAGCTGCGCCAGCTAGTGCGGCAGGTGCAGGAGTTGCTGGACGAGGGCTACCGGCCGGTGATCTTCTGCCGCTTCCGCCCCACCGCCCACTACTTGGCAGAAGAGCTCACCGCTGCCCTGCCCAAGCGCAGCACCGTGGTCCGGGCCGTCACCGGTGAATTGCCGCCCGAGGAGCGGGTGGAGCGGATTGCGGCGCTGGAGGCCGAGGCCTTTGATCCAGAGAAACCCAAAACACCGGTCCTGGTGGCCACCGATTGCCTTTCGGAGGGGATCGACCTGCAGCGCAGTTTCGATGCAGTGATCCACTACGACCTCTGCTGGAACCCCACGCGCCATGAGCAGCGCGAAGGCCGGGTCGATCGCTTTGGCCAGGCCCGCAACACCGTGCGGGCCCTGATGCTGCATGGGGCCTGCAAAGACCCCAATCGCCGCAACCCGGTGGATGAGCGGGTGCTGGCGGTGATCCTCAACAAGGAGAAGGTGATCCGCAAGGAACTGGGCGTGAGCGTGCCGGTACCGGGCGACATGAACTCGATCACCCAGGCGGTGCTCGCCGATGTGCTGGGTGAATCGGTGCAGCAGCTGGGGCTGGATCTGGGGCTGGCGACGCCCCCGGGCATGCCCGAGGTGCTGCCGCTGATGGGCTGGGAGGCCACCCTCGATCAGCAGTGGCAGAGCGCCAAGGAGAACGCCAAGCGCACGCAGACGATCTTTGCCCAACGGCGCCTGAAGCCCGAGGAGGTGCTGCCGGAGTGGCAGCGCAGCAAGGAGGCCCTCGGTGATCACGCCGCGGTGGAGCGGCTGCTGGTGGAGGCCTGCGCGCGCCTGCGGCTTCCGGCACCAGCAGCGGCTGGAGGGGCATGGCTGTTCAACCTGGCCGAGATTCCGCCTGAGCGACGCGCCTTGCGGGAACGGCTGGAGAGCCAGGGCCTGGAGGGGCGGCTGAGCCTCTGCACCAGCCCGCCCTGCCGTGATGGCGCCCAGCTGCTCAGCCGCTCCCATCCACTGGTGGTGGAGCTTGCGGAGTTTGTGGCCGAGCGTGCTCTGAGCGGAGAAGAACCGGAGCTGGCGGCCCGCAGCGCCGTGATCCGCACCAACGGAGTGAAGGAACGCACCACCCTGCTGCTGCTGCGCCTGCGGCACCAGATCAACCAGGAGCGCCGTACCGACGCCGGCTTTGAAGCAATGCCTCCACTGCTGGTGGAGGAGTGCCTCACCGTGCACTGCGCGGCCGATGGGATGCGGGTGCTGGCGGAGGCAGAGGCCCTGGCCCTGCTCCAGCAACCGGCCGTTGGGAATGTGCAACCGGGCCAGCGGCAGATGGAACTGGAGCGGGCGCTCCAGCAGCTGCCGGGCCTGGAAGCCGACCTGCGCACCCTGGCCCTGGATCGCGCCACGCAGGCAGAAGACGATCACCGCCGGGTGCGTCAGGCGGCAGTGGGCACGGGCGGGGCGCTGCGGATGCGCTTTCGCTGCGAGCCCAGCCTGCCGGTGGATGTGATCGGCCTGTTCGTGCTGCTGCCGGCACCAAAGCTGTAGTCATGAGCCGCCGCCGTTCCGCCACCTTGCAGTTCAACGCCATCCAGCTGGTGGGTGGGCTGCTGCCGGCTTCCTTGATCGAGCAGATCGCGCTGCAGCAGGCACCGCAGCAGAAGGCCAGCGACTACGGCCTGCAGAAGAACCAGCAGCTACAGGTGGCGGTGGATCAGGCCTGGAACTGCGCCAAGGCCCTCTGGCAGGAAGCCCAGGAGCTGCGCCGGAGGGGGGAGGCCATGCCCTGGGCGGCGTGGTTCAGTGAGCAGCTTCTGGAGCAGGTGTTCGGCTGGGCCGACCTTGGGCCCTGCGCGCCCCGCCAGATCGCAGCGGCCATCTTCCCGATCACGCACCAGGCCTTCTCAGGGGAAGTGCCGCTGGTGTTCACCAGCCTCGGCAACGACGAGCTGGATAAGGGGCACCGACAATTCGGGCAGGACAGCCGCCGCCGTTCGCCCCACAGCTGCCTGCAGGAGTGCCTCAATGCCGACGACAACTCCAACTGGGGTCTGCTCTGCAACGGCACCAGCCTGCGGCTGCTGCACGACAATCCCGCATTGGTGAAGCCGGCCTATGTGGCCGTCGCGCTGGATCAGATTTTTGACGGTGGGCTGTTTGATGAGTTCGCGGTGGTGTGGCTGCTGCTGCACACGAGCCGCTTCCAGCGGCGTGACGAAGGCAGCTGCGCGCTGGATGGCTGGAAGCAGGAAGGGCAGCAGAGCGGCGAGCGAGCGCTGAACAAACTGCGCGATGGCGTGCAGGCTGCCTTGGAGGCGGTGGGCCAGGGGGTGCTGCAGCACCCGGCCAATGGCGAACTGGTGGCCAGGTTGCAGAACGGTGAGCTGAGCACCCAGGCCTTCTTCCGGCAGCTGCTGCGGCTGGTGTACCGGCTGCTCTTCCTGTGTGTGGCGGAAGACCGCAACCTGCTGTTTGCACCTGAGGTGCCACTGGAGCTGCGGCAGATCTACCGCGAGGGCTACAGCCTCAGCCGGCTGCGCGATCTGGCAATCAGGAGCGGAGCGCATGAGCAGCTGCACGGTGATCTGTGGCTGGTGCAGAAGCTGGTGTTCGAGCAGCTCCGGAACCCGGAGGGCTCCAGCCTCGGGCTGCCGGCGCTGGGGGGCCTCTTTGAAGAGGATCGCTGCTCCGATCTCGACACGTCGCAACTCAGCAATGCGGCGCTGCTGGAAGCGGTGCGGGCGATCGGCTGGTTCTACGACGAACAGAGCCAGAGCCGCACCCGCATCAACTATCAGGCGCTGAATACGGAGGAATTCGGCAGTGTGTACGAAAGCCTGCTGGAGTTGCATCCGCAGATCAATGGCAGCGGCGCCAACCTGCGCTTCTCCCTCGGCGGGGTGGCCGGCAGCGAACGCAAGACAAGTGGCAGCTATTACACCCCGGAAGACCTAGTGCGGCTGCTGATCCTCTCAGCCCTGCTTCCTGTGATCCGCGATCGGCTCAGCAAGGCCACCACACAGCAGGAAAAGAAGGAAGCCCTGCTGGCGATCAGGGTCCTTGATCCCGCCTGCGGCAGCGGCCATTTCCTGCTGGCGGCGGCACGGCGGCTGGCGCTGGAGCTGGCGCGGGTGGAGGCCGGGGATGACGAACCCAGCGAAGACCTCAGGCGCCACTGCCTGCGTGAGGTGGTGGCCAAGTGCATCTACGGGGTCGACAAGAACCCGATGGCAGTGGAGCTGTGCAAGGTGGCCCTGTGGATGGAGGCGATTGAGCCGGGCAAGCCACTGAGCTTTCTTGATGCCCACATCCAGTGCGGCGATTCGCTGGTGGGGGTGTTCGACCCCCAGGCGCTGGAAGACGGCATCCCCGATGGCGCCTACAAGCCCCTCACCGGTGACGACAAGAAGGTCTGCACCAGCCTGAAGAAGACCAATCAGACGTTTGTGGTGAAGGGCCAGGCGGATCTCTTCACTGCCAATGCGATGACCCAGGCGCTCCCGAGCGCCGCGGGTTTCGAGGCCATCGAGGAGAACGATCTGGCGGCGGTGCGCCGCAAAGAAAGCGCCTATCAGGCCTGGCGCAACGACCCTGCCATCCGCCAGGAGCTGCAGAGGGCCGATGCCTACACTGCCGCCTTCTTCCTGCCCAAGCAGGAAGGCAAAGAGAAACTGGTGCCCGTGTCTCAGAACCTAGATGCCATCCAGCGAGGAGCAGAGCTCTCAAGCTCAATGGCGGAAGCTGTTGCCAGGGCAGCGGACGACTTTCGCTTTCTGCACTGGCATCTGGCCTTTCCGGATGTGATGCGCGCTGGAGGCTTTGATTGCCTGCTGGGCAATCCACCCTGGGAACGTATCAAGCTGCAGGAGAAGGAGTTCTTCGCGGCGCGATCGGAGGCCATTGCCACGGCGCCGAACAAGGCGGCGCGGGAGCGGCTGATCCATGCGCTGAGAGCGCCTGACGCCTCGGTGGTGGATCAGCGCCTGGTGCAAGAGTTTGAGCTCGCCAAGCGTGAGGCCGAGGGGAGCGGAGAGTTCATCCGAGGTTCCGGTCGATTTGGCCTCACGGCGGTGGGTGATCTGAACACCTATGCCCTGTTCTCCGAGCTTTTTCTGAACCTGATTGGCCCAGGCGGGCGGGCAGGGCTCATCGTGCCCACGGGCATCGCCACCGACAACAGCACGAAGGCATTTTTTGATTGTGTGGCCACTGGACAAAGGCTTGTTTCCTTGATCAGCTTTTTCGAGATACGCAACTGGTTCCGAGCGACTGATGATCGCAATCCCTTCTGCCTCCTTACGCTGGGGCAAGGAATCAATGCAGGCCTGCTTGCATTCAGTGTTAAGTCTTTGTCTGA
>JBIKTO010000132.1:0-6844 GCA_044348065.1 Cyanobium sp. | reverse complement strand
CACAGACGTTGAGCCGGCCGTCGCCGGCCTCCGGTGCGTGGCTCAGCCACAGATCCCCCAGGGCAAGGGAGGGTTCGCAGGGCAGCCCCTCCATCCAGCTGCCCCGCTCATGGTTGCCCCCCACCAGCCGCAAGGGCGCCCCGAGCAGCTCCGGCAGGGCGGCGAGCTTCTGGCGCAGGGCGGCGGTGAGGCCCAGGCGGCCGTGGATCAGATCCCCCAGCACCAGCACCTGCTCCGGCCGCCAGCGCGCCGCCAGAGCCAGCAGGGTGTTGAGGGTGCCAGCGTCGCCATCACTGGGCAGGGGGATGCCATGGGCCTGAAAGGTCTCAGCCTTGCCCAGGTGCAGATCCGCCACCAGGAGGGTACGGGACTGGGGCAGCCAGGCCGCCCGTTCCGGAAGCAACCACAGTTGCTCGGCTCCCCAGGAGAAGTGGGCGGCCTCGCCGTTCGCGGTCGTGCCGTTCGCGGCCTCGCCATTCATGGTGCGCCGACGGCGGCCTGGTAGGCGGGGCGGGCCTGGGTGGCGGCGATCGTGGCGCGCACCTGGGGATAGGGGCTGAGGTCGAACTCGCGGCAGAACATCGGGATGTAGCCCAGATAGGCCTGGACGGCGCAGTCCGCCGCGCTCCAGAGCGGATCTCCCCAGGCCCCGGCCAGCAGGGAACCCTTGCCCAGCAGGCCGTCGAGGGCCGCCAGCAGCCGCTGCAGCTCCTCCGGCTTGCTGGCCGCCAGGAACATGGCCGGGCCGAGGGTGGCATTGGCGAACAGGATCCACTGGGCGCTGAGCGCGCGGCGGGCGGCCCCCCCCTCACCCTGGAACTCGCCGGCGTGCTGCTCCGCCAGGTGCTGCAGGATCGCGCCGCTCTCGAACAGCTGGAGGGGTTGGCCGTCCGGGCCGCTGAGGCTGTCGTCCACCAGGGCGGGCACCTTGCCGAAGGGATTGATGGCGAGGAACGGTTCGCGCCGGTGCTCGCCGGCCGCCATGTCGATGGGGACGACATCGCAGGCGATTCCCTTCTCGTTGAGATACCAGCGCACCATCGAGGCACGGCTGCGGGCACCGCCGTAGAGGGTGAGGGCCATGGGGCTTGCGGATGGGGACCCGGCCATCATCGGCACCCAGAATCCCGTTGGTGCGGATCGCGAGACGATGGACCCCGCTGCAGCCGACGCACCACGGCCCCCGGTGGCGGCGGGGAGCATGCGGCGGCTGGCGCTGGCGCTGCCGGCCTGGAGCGCCGACCCCCACGTGGTGGCCTTCTGCCAGAGCCTGGTCACGGCCGTGGGCGTGCTGGGCAGTGCGGTGCTGCTGCGCAGGTTGTTGCAGCCGGATCTGGGGCGCTGGCTGCTGCTGATCGTCCTGGCCGGCGGCCTCGGCGTGGCCGGTCGCGCCCTGGTGGCCGCCTGACCTCAGCGGTCATCGCAGAGGCGCCGCAGGTCGCTGGGGCGGTAGAGGCTGATCGGCGCCTGATCCGGAGAGGTCTGGAGCCGCCGGTTCCTGGTGAGGTATTGGGCCTCGCCGAGGCGATTGCCCAGCCGGATCCGCTCAACCCCCCGGCTGTCGCGCCAGGCCCGGCAGCCCTGCACCTCCGCTGCGGCGGGGACGAGCGGCGGCACGGCCAGGACGACGCTGGCGAGCAGCTGGACGGCTCGAAGCCGCCATCGGCGATGATCGACCCATGGCCGTTGTCCTCCGATTCCCATGACCATCGCCCTGCTGATCGCCCTGGCCGGATCCCTGGTGTTGATGGCCTGGATCGTCCGACGGCTGGAGCGGGCCTGATCGTCTCACTCCTGTGGCAACAGGGCCACCAGGATCGGGTGGGAGGGCTCGAGGGGCTCGAGGAAGCGCAGGCCGATGTAGGTGGAATGGCCGCCATAGCGGCACCAGCGCACCTCGGCCGCCAGGCTGAGGGGCTCCTGGTTGCCAGGACGTTGAAACTGCAGATCCACCTTGGATCCCACCGGCAGGTCCAGCCGACCGGTGCGAGCGATGCCGATTCCACCACGGGATAAGTCCCGCAGGTTGGTATAGCTCATGCTGCCACCGGCCGGCCGGAAGCCCACGGGGGTGGGGGTGAGACTGCGGCGCCGTGGGTAGGCCCGACGCTCGATCGGGCCGGGCGGAGGAGGTGGCAGGGGAGGCTTGCCCAGCGGTGGCGTGTTCCCTGGATCGGGGGCCATTGCTGTGACTGGAAGACAAGCGACAATCTAGAGAGAACTGCGCGCAATCGGACGGATGCAGACTATAAGCAAGCTGCAAAAGTTGCAGCTTTTGGCAGAAAACGCTTGCCGGTCTTCCGTTTCAATCGCTGGCTTCCGCCCGCTCCGCCTCCGCCCGCAGTCGCCCCAGCCTCTCCAGCAGCGACTCATTGCTCATCCGGTTGTTCAGCCGTTCCGCCAGCAGCGGAAAGGCCAGCGGGCCCGGCCTGGCGGTGTGCTCCACCACCAGCTCACTGGCGCGCAGGCGTTCCAGTGCCGCCTCCAGCCGGTGCTTCTCCAGCTGCTCCGCCAGCACCTCGCGCCGGGCCTGGGCCAGCAGGCGGTTGCTGGGCTCATGGCGTGAGAAGACATCGAACAGCAGGGCGGCGCTGATCTGCAGTTGGCCGCCACTTTTGCCCTGGCCCGGATAGCCGTTGTGCACCAGCCCGCTCACCTGGGCGATGGAACGGAAGCGGCGGCGGCAGAGCTCCGAGAGGTTGATTGAGGCCTCCAGGTCGGCCTCCAGGTCCGCCCCAGCCAACAGATCCCCCCGGTGCAGGTCGAGCAGCTCCTCGAAGGGGTAACCCTTGGTCGCCAGGAGCTCGAAGCCGTAATCATTCACCGAAACGGTGAAGGTGGCGGCCCGCTGGCGGGCCAGGCGCCAGGCCCAGAGGAAGCCCAGACCCTCATGCACGAAGCGCCCCTCAAACGGGTAGGCGTAGAGATGGCTGCCCTCGCGGCTGCGACAGATCTCCACCAGGAACTGGCTGCGTCGCGGCAGGCGGGAGAGATCCGCCTGTCGGGCCAGCAGGGGCTCCAGGGCCTGCAGTTCCGCCGAGTCCAGCTCAGCCTCCCCCGCCAGGGCGAGGGCGCAGCGGTCGAGCTCTTCCCGCAGTCGGCGGCTGAGCAGATCGGAGAGGGCCATCTGGCCGCCGGCCCAGGCCGGCACCGTGGTGCTGCGCTTGCTGGTCGCCTTGACCTGGGCGGTCATCTCCCGCAGGCGCACGAACTCCAGCTGACGGCCGGCGAAGAAGAAGCCATCGCCGGGCTTCAGCCGCGAGATGAACGACTCCTCCACATGGCCGAGCACGGCGCCGCGCAGGAAGCGCACCGTCACGGCCCGGTCGGCGGTGATCGTGCCGATCGCCAGGCGATGCAGGCGGGCGATCGCCGCCTCCCGCACGAGGAAGCGGAAGGGGCTGCCGTCGGCGGCGTCGGGCGGGTCGCGCTCCAGCTTGCGGTAGCGGGGATAGGCCGCCAGGCAGTCGCCGCCATGCTCCAGGAAGCGCAGGCACCAGGCCCAGTCGGCCTGGGCAAGATCCCGATAGCTCCAGCAGGAGCGCACCTGGCGCCACTGCTCAAGCGGATCGAAGCCGGGGCCGCAGGCGAGGCTCACCAGGTGCTGGAGCAGCACATCCAGGGGCGCCTGCGGCGGGCTGCGCCGCTCCACCAGCCCTTCCGCCAGACCCCGGCGCAGGGCGCTCAGCTCCAGCAGCTCCAGGGCATTGGTGGGCAGGAAGAGCACCTGGGCGGTGCCGCCCGGCCGGTGGGCGGAACGGCCGGCCCGCTGCAGCAGCCGCGCCACATTCTTGGCCGAGCCGATCTGCACCACCCGCTCCACCGGCTGGAAATCCACCCCCAGATCCAGAGAGGCGGTGCAGACCACCCAGCGGATCGTGCCCTCCTTCACACCCGCCTCGATCGCCTCCCGCTCGGCCCGATCGATGGCGCTGTGGTGCAGGGCCAGGGCCCCCTCCATCTCGGGGCAGGCGTAGCGCAGGCATTGATACCAGCGTTCCGCCTGATTGCGGGTGTTGGTGAACAGCAGCGTGGAGACCGCCGGATCCAGGGCCGCCACCAGGCTTTCGTGCATGCGCAGCCCGAGGTGGCCGGCCCAGGGGAAGCCGTCCACCGACTCCGGCAGCAGGCTGCGCAGCGCGGTGGCCCGCCGCACCGGCGCGGAGATCACGGTGGGCTCCGGGTTGTCCATCCCCACCGCCGCCCGCGCCGCCTCCTGGGGATTGCCGATCGTGGCGCTCACCGCCCAGGTGCGCAGCGCGGACCGCTGCCCCCGCAGCCAGCTCAGGCACAGCTCGCTTTGCACGCCGCGCTTGCCGCCGATCAGCTCATGCCATTCATCGAGCACCACCGTTTCCAGTTGGGCGAACAGCTGGGGAGCCATCCGGTTGGCCAGCAGCAGGGAGAGGGATTCGGGGGTGGTGATCAGGATGTGGGGTGGGTTGCGCAGCTGGCGGCCGCGCTCGCTGGGGCTGGTATCGCCGTTGCGCAGGCCCACCCGCAGGGGCCAGCCCATCGCCTCGATCGGCTCGCGGATCGCCGCCACCAGATCGCGGCTGAGGGCCCGCAGGGGGGTGAGCACCAGCAGGCGCAGGCCCGGTTGCGGTCCGCCCGGCTCCGCCAGCAGCCGGGCGATCGGGCCCAGCACGGCGGCGTAGGTTTTGCCGGCGCCGGTGGCCACCTGGATCAGGCCGCTGTGCTCCTCCAGATCGGCGCGCCAGGCCTGCCGCTGGAATGGGAGCGGCGTCCAGCCGCGCTGGTCGAACCAGGCTTCGATCGGATCGAGGATCCTTGCCGTGCGCCGCGCGCTCATTCGCCCTAACCCCCAGTCAGCAACGCCAGAGCCGCCTCCAGGGTGTCGGCTTCGGCGGCGGGCTTGTCGCGTCGCCAACGGCTGATGCGGGGAAAGCGCACGGCGATGCCGCTCTTGTGGCGGCTGGAGGGCTGGAGGCCCTCGAAGGCCAGCTCAAATACCAGCTCGGGCGCCACGGCCCGCACCGGCCCGAAGCGCTCGCTGGTGTGGCGGCGGATCCAGCGGTCGAGTTCGGCGATTTCCGTGTCGTCGAGTCCGGAGTAGGCCTTGGCGAAGCTCACCAGCTGGCCATCGCCGTTCCAGAGGCCGAATGTGTAGTCGGTGAAGAGGTTGGCGCGACGGCCACTGCCGGCCTGGGCGTAGAGCAGAACCGCATCAAGACGCAGGGGCTCCCGTTTGTGCTTCCACCAGTGACCTCGCCGCCGACCGGCCAGGTAGGGGGAGGCGGAGGCCTTGAGCATCAGCCCTTCGGCCCCGGCGGCGGCGGCTTCGGCCCGCCGCTCCTCCAGCTGCCGCCAGGCCGAGAACTCCAGCAGGGGTGAGAGCCGCCAGCTGCCGGCCAGCGGCGTGAGCAGCGCCTCCAGGTCGGCCCGTCGCTCCCTGAGCGGCCGCTGCCGTTGATCAGCGGCGTGGCGCTCGAGGAGGTCGTAGGCCACGAAGGCCGCGGGGCACGCCGCCAGCAGCGCCCTGCCCGGAGCTTTGCGCCCCAACCGGCGCTGCAGTTGAGCGAAGGGGGCTGGACGTTCCTGTCCGCTCGGCCAGACGAGGATTTCGCCATCGAGCACCGTTCCCTCCGGCAGCACCGCGGCGGCGCCGACGAGGTCGGGAAAGGAGGTGTTGATCAGCTCTTCGCCGCGGCTCCAGAGAAAGGCATCGCCGGCGCGGCGGATCAGCTGGCCGCGGATGCCGTCGTACTTCCACTCCACCAGCCAGTCGGACGGCGGGCCTGGTAAGGGGCCGTCCCCTTCCGCCGGTTGGGCGGACGCGTCCAGCGGAGAGGCGAGAAAAAAGGGATAGGGGCGGCTCGGCACCGCTTCCCCCTGGGTGGCGGGGGCCAGCAGGGCGTTGAAGGCCTCGGCGCTCGGCGCCAGGCCTCCCATCAACCGGTGCTGCAGCAACGATTCCTCCAGACCGCCCAGCCGCGCCAGGGCGCGCAGCACCAGCCCCTGCCCCACCCCCACCCGCAGCCCACCGGTGAGCAGCTTGTTGGCCACGAGCAGTTCCTCGTCGCTGAGGCCCCACCAGAGCCGGCGCACGGCCGCCGCCTGTTCCTCCCCCTCCAGGGCGGCGGCGGCCGGCAGCCAGCACTCCATCCATTCGTGCAGGGGCCGATCGGCGAGGGAGCGCTCGCCATCACCTGGTGGCGCTTCCGGGGCGACCTGCCGCCAGAGCAGGGCGATGGTTTCAGCGGAATCGCCCACATGGGCGTAGCAATCCTCAAAAAGCCATTCCGGCAGGTTGGAGCCGCTCAGGCAGATCTGGCGCAGGCGGCGGCCGGTGATCAGGCGCCGCCCCTGGCGACCGAGCAGCACATGCAGGGCCCAGGCGGCGTCAGCCGGATCGGCCTGCTGAAAGTAGGCCTGGAGGGCTGCCACCCGGGCGGCGGTGCTGCCGCGGCCGTCGAGATCGCGGTAGAGGGCGGCGAAGCAACGCATCGCCCGAGCCTATGGGTGAGCCTCGTCGCCCCGTTCGCTGGCGAACTCGCCCGCCAGTGGCTCGGCGGCGATTCCCTCCACCTCCCGCAGGTACCGCGCCAGCCCATCGCTGTTGCCATGGGTCACGTACACCTGCTGAGCGCCGCTCTCCCGAACGCTGCGCAGCAGGCCGGGCCAGTCGGCGTGGTCGCTCATCACAAAACCCCGCTCGTAACCGCGGCGGCGGCGGGCGCCGCGCACCGCCATCCAGCCGCTCACAAACGCTGTCTGCGGCCATTTCAGGCGCTTCATCCAGGGGGAACGGTGGGCGGAGGGGGGTGCGATCACCAGCCGGCCCGCCAGGGAATCACCGCGGGACTGGGCGCTCAGGGGAAGG
>JBIKTO010000131.1:0-6862 GCA_044348065.1 Cyanobium sp. | reverse complement strand
CCCGGCGGGCGGCGACGAGGCGCTCGGCCATCGCCCGATCCCGCAGGCGCTGGCTGTCGATGAAGCGCTCCAGATCGTCCGCCGGGCCGCCGCCATGCCCTCGCCAGGCCGCCTCCAGCCGCTGCCAGTAGGCCGACCCCACCAGGGCCGGCTCGCCGATCCCCTGCCGTTCCCCGGCGGGCAGCGCCGCCAGCCCCTGCCGCCGCACCCGTCGCACCAGCTCCGGCTCGGCGTTGAGGGCCAGCAGCGGCACCCCCCAGCGCCGGGCCCAGCGCAGCAACGGCAGGTAGAGGTCGGGATCATGGCCCCACACCTCGGCCCAGCCCACCTGCCGCAGGAAGGCGGTCTCATCGAGGGATCCGGCGCTGTAGCGATCGAGCGGCTCCTGGCGGGCGGCGGGGACCATCTCCAGCCCGAGCTGCAGGGGCACCCCCGCCCGCCGCAGGGTGTCCAGGCTTTGCAGCTGCCAGGCGTGGTCGGCGGCGCTGGTATGGATCTCGCCCAGCAGCAGCACCTCCAGGCCCCGCGCCTGCTGCGCCAGCTGGCTCTGCTGGTCGCGGGCGGCGCGCAGGGGTGGGCCGCAGTCGGTGGCGAGGGCGGGGGCGCCCGCCAGCAGGCCCAGCAGCGCCAGGCGGGCCAGAACCCTGCCCCCCATCAGCCCCGCACCAGCAGGCCGCCGCGGGGGCTGGGACTGGGAATGAGCTGCAGGCTCAGATCCTGGTCCGGCTCGAGCCGCAGCTGGGTCTGCCGCAGCAGGCCCACCGCCATCAGGCGGATCTCCAGTTCGGCCAGGGCCTTGCCCAGGCACACCCGCTCGCCGCCGCCGAAGGGCAGCAGCAGGGGCACGGCGCCGTCCTCCAGATGGCGCTGGGGCCGGAACCGCTCCAGATCGGTGGCCGCGCCATGGCGGTTGGAGGCGGCGAGGGCCACCTGCACCACGCTGCCGGCCGGCACGAGCACGCCATCGAGCACCAGCGGCCGGGTGGTGCGGCGGAAGAAGCCACCCACCGGCGGCGTGAGGCGCATCACCTCCTGCACCACCGCCGCCAGCCGCGGCGCGGCGCTGGCGTCGTAGGCGCTGGCGGCCTGATCGGCGGCGGGTGGCCAGGGGAGGGCCTGCAGCTCCGGCTGCAACCAGTCCAGGGTGTCTGGATGCTGCAACAGCGCCGCCATCAGGCAGCTGAGGGAGGAGGCGGTGGTTTCGTAGCCGGCGAACAGCAGCAGCAGCAGTTGCTCCACCAGGTCGTCGTCATCCAGGGGCAGACCCGCCTCGTCGAGCCCGCCGCTGAGCAGGTCGAGGCCGCCGCTCAGGGGCAGCCCGGCGCCGCTGCGCTGCCGCGCCTGGCGCAGCACCTGGCTCAGCCGTCGCAGCAGCCGTTCGCGGGCCTGCAGGGCCCGGGCGAAGGGGCTGCCCGGCAGCGCCCAGGGCAGGGAGAACAGCGCCTTGGTCCAGATCTCGAAATCGGCGAACAGGGCGTCGCGATCGTCGCCCTCCAGGCCCAGCACCACGCTGGCGATCACCTGGAAGGCGAAGCGCCGCATTCGCTCCACCAGGGGCACCGCGGCGGTGGCGCGGCCCAGCTCGAGGGCCAGCTCGTTGACCAGGGCCACGATGGCGGGGCTGTAGCGCCGCAGCGCCGCGGCCGAGAACAGCTGACCCACCACCCGCCGCCGCGCCCGATGGGCCTCGCCGTTGCGGTTGGCCAGGGAGCGGCTGCCCAGCAACTGGCGCACGGAGGCGGGCCACCAGCCCTCGCAGGCGTCGCCCTGGCTGAGCAGCGCGCTGAGGGCCGCCTCGCCGCGGATGAACATCAGCGGCTGGCCGAGCAGGCGGGTCTCGAACACGTTGCCGAGGCGCTCGAAGCGCCGCTGGGCAAAATCGCCATCGCGGAAGAAGGCGAGCGTTTCGAGGATGCCGCTGCGCGCACCGGTGCTGGGCAGGGGCCTGGCGTCGGCTGGGGGGAGCCCGGTCGGCATGGCTCAGGCGCTGGCGGCGCGCCGCTGCTGGGCGGCGAAGGCCACCGCACCCCCGGCCACCAGGATCAGGACGCCGGAACTGGCCAGGAAGATCAGGCTGAGCAGCAGGCCGAGCACGGTGCCCAGCAGCGACATCTTCAGCCGCAACAGCTTGCTTTTCATCAGCAGGATCAGCAGCAGCACCACCGTGGCCCGCAGGCCGGCGATGCGGGCGGCGGTGAGCGGGCAGGGCAGCAGAAGGGGGATGGGCACGGGCAGCGGCAGGGGGATCACGGGGCACCGAACGTTCGGCCGACCAGTCTGACCATCGCGGCGCACACCTGCGTCGCGGGCCTGTTTGCGCAACGGCGGCGGAAACGCGACCATCGCGCCAATCGCCACCGCCAGCGACCCGTGCCCCGCCCCGTGCTTCGCCCGGCTGCCGCCGCCCCCGCTTCCGGCCTGCTGGGCCTGCTCCTGGGCGGTGCGATCGAGGCGGCGTCGCCGCCCGCCCTGGCGGCCGCGGCGCCGGAGTCGGCGTTGGAGGCGAGCCTCGCCCTGCCCGGCTGCCGGTCGGCCCTGGGCCTGGCGCCCGACACGCCGGCCGCCCAGCTGCTGCGGCAGACCCCCGGCCTGGCGACCCGGCTGGCGGCCACCCCGGCCTGCCGCCACCCCGAGGAGGCCCTGGCCCGGCTGGAGCGGCTGGAGCGGGAGCTGGCGGCCTCCCGGCAGCGGGTGGCGGCGCAGCAGGCCCAACTGGCTGCCGAAACCGCCCGGCAGGACGCCCTGGCCGAGGATCTCGCCCAGCTTCGCCAGCAACTCCGCCCCCAGGGCCCGCCCGCCGCCGCGCCCCCTGTCGCCGCCCAAGGCGTCGCCGCCAACGCCGCCCCGCCGGAGCCGCTGCAATACACCCCCGGCAAGGGTTTCACCCTGCAGGCGGGGGGCAGCAGCCTGCGCCTCTCGGCCGAAGCCCGGCTGCTCGGCTTCTCCACCAGCCGCTACACCTTCAACCCCGGCCAGCCCCTGGTGGTGAGCCCGAAGAACCCGGCCGCCTCCTACGACCTCTCCGCCCAGCAGAGCACCGTGACGGCGGCGTTCCGGGGCCCCCGCTGGGGCAGCTGGACACCCGGCGGCTTCGCCCTGTTCACCCTTCAGGACAACCTGCTGGCGGAGGGTTACAGCTTCACGCCGGTGGCCTTCTACGGGGAGATCGCCAACAGCCGCTGGCGCCTCGCCGCCGGGCAGAACTTCGATGTCTTCGCCCCCCGCGATCCCGACAATCTGCCGAGCGGCAAGCTCGCCGCCAGCGGCAACCCCGGCTCCTATCGGCCGCAGTTCCGGGTGGAGCACACCTTCTCGGCGGGGGAGAGCTTCGGCGGGCTGGTGCAGGTGGCCGCCTCCGCGCCGATCACCACCGCCCTGCCGGACTCCTTCGATCTGGCCAATCTCTCCAGCCAGGAGCTGGTGGAGGACAACGGCTGGCCCAATGCGGAAGCCCGTCTGAGCTTCGGCTTCGGTCGTCCCGCCGAGCGGGCCGGCGGTCGCCGCCTGCGCCCGCTGGAGCTGGGGGTTTCCGGTGTGGTGGGGCAACTGCGGGTGCTCGACAACATCCGCTTCAGCGAGCCCCTCACCCTGCGCAACGACCGCACGGAGGTGACCGTGTGGGGCGCCGCGCTCGATGGTCAGTTCGCGCTGGGCCGGAGCTTCGCCCTCAGCGGTGAGCTGTACACCGGCCAGGCACTCGGCGAATACATGGCCGGCATCTTCCAGAGCTACAACCGCGGCAGCAACCAGGCGGTGCCCACCTCCGGCGGCTGGGTCCAGCTCTCCGCCTATCCGGCCGACAACCTGCGCCTCAGCTTCGGCTACGGCATCGACAACGCCACCGATTCCGGCCGCTTCGGCCTGCAGGCCAACAGCACCGCCTTCGCCGTCGTGGCGTGGGATGTGAACGCCTGGCTGCAGCTCGGTCTGGAGGGCAATTACAAGCTCACCAGCTATGACAGCTTTGGCGATAAAAATGCCTGGGTGGTGATCAGCGAAGTGTTGTTCCGTCTCTAGGGAAGCTCGTCTAGGCTGGTGCGGCGCAAGGACCGCGATGACAAGACGTCTCCATGTCGGTGGCCTGGTGCGCCGAGAGGGTTGGGAAGTGATCAGCCCGATGCCGGGAGAGCATGTCGATCACGTCGGCAACGCCAACAACCTCTCCCGTTTCCGCGACGGGACCTTCGCCGAGATCTATGCATCCCATGTGGTCGAACATTTTGATTATCGGGATGAGTTGCAACTCGCCTTGCAGGAATGGTTCCGGGTGCTTCAGCCGGGGGGGCGGTTGTTGATCAGTGTGCCCGACCTCGATGTGCTTGCGGCGCTGCTGCTGCAGAAGGATGCCCTGAGCCTGAACGAGCGCTTTGAGGTCATGCGCATGATTTTTGGGGGGCATATTGACGCCTATGACTATCACATGGTGGGTCTCAATGAAGCTTTTCTCGACTACTTCCTTGTTGCTGCCGGATTTGTGAACAGCCGTCGGGTGGCCAGCTTCGACCTGTTTGAGGACACCAGTTCGCTGCTGTTTCGTGATGTGCCGATCAGCCTGAACCTGATCGCGGAGAAGCCGCCCCGATCAGAAGCTCTTGAGTAGCAGGGAGCTGCCCATCAGCAGGGCCAGCACCTCGAAGGCACGCTTCACCACGCGGCTGCCACGGGCGATGGCCAGGTGGGCGCCGAGGTAGCCGCCGGCGATGGAGCCGGCCAGCAGCATCGGCACCCAGCTCCAGGCGATCTGCCCCTGGCGGCCGAGGGTCAGGGCCCCGGCCCCGTTCCAGAACAGCCCCACCAGCACCAGGGTGTAGGCCACGGCGCGGCTGTAGTCGAGGCCGAACCAGCGCACCAGCCAGAGGGTCACGAACAGGCCGGTGCCGGAGGTGAGCGAGCCGTTGAGGAAACCGATCGCGAACAGTCCCAGCCCGCCGGTGAGCAGGCGACCGGCGTTGCGGGGTTGGGGGCGGGCGGTGACCCCCAGGCTCGGGGAGGCGAGGGAATAGAGCCCCAGGCCGATCGTGAGCAGGCCGAGCAGCAGGGTGCAGAGCCTGGGGGGCAGGGCGAGCACCACCTTGGCTCCGAGCACCACCCCCGGCAGGCCGGTGGCGAGCACGAAGGCCGCCAGCTTCGGATTGAGCGAGCGCTCCCGCAGGTGGCGCAGGCTGGCGCCGACGCCCAGGGCCACGCTGGCCAGCTTGTGGGTGGCCAGGGCCAGGGGGAAGCTGAGCCCCAGCAGGATCAACACGGGCAGCTGCACCAGGCCCGCGCCGCCGCCGGCCAGGGCCGAGAGCAGGTTGGCCAGCAGCGAGGCGCCGAAGAGGGCGAGTTGCAGCAGCGGGTCGGCGGGGTTCATCCCCCCGCCTGCTTGGGCCGGAAGCCCGCCTGCTCCAGGGCCGCCAGCGCCGCGGCCACCTGGTCGCCCTGCAGCTCGATCTGGCCGTCCTTGAGGGTGCCGCCGGTGCCGCAGGAGGCCTTGAGTGTTTTCAGCAGCGCCCGCGCTTCCGCCTCGCCCACCTCCAGCCCCGTGATCGCCGTCACCAATTTGCCGCCCTTGCCCGCCTTGCTGCGCTGCACCCGCACCCGCTGCTGCGTCTTCGGGGCGGCGGGTGCGGCGGGTCGCGCCAGCCCGGGCGGGGCGCTGCCCTCCCGGTTGAACTCCTGCCAGCCGCCTTTCGTGCCCATCCGCCCCGTATCGCCGCTGGCACCGATTCTGGGGGGCGGCGCCGCAGCGGCTCCCGGTAGCGATCGCTCCCCTTAACGTGAGCGGCCTTGCGCCCGCCGGCCGCCCGTGACGCTGGAGTCGCCGTGTGCCCTGAGGCCTCCGCTGCTGCCGGTTCCGCTGCTGGCGGGCTGCCTGCTGGTGGCCTCCGGACCTTCAGCCGGGATGGCGGCGGAGCCAGGATCACTCGCCCCCTTCAGCGAGATCCGCCCGGGGGAGTGGACCCACCAGGCCCTGGGCCGGCTGGTGGCGGCTGGCGCCTGTGGCGCGCCGGCCCAGCGCCACCAGCTCCTCGCCGCCCTGCCCCTCAGCCGCTGGGAGGCGGCCGCGCTGCTGGAGGGGTGTCTGGGGGCTCCGCGGGCGGAGAGCGAGGCGCTCCGGCGCCTGCGGCTGGAGTTCGCGGCGGAGCTGGCCCTCCTGCGCGAGCGCCTCGGCGCCCTGGAGACCCGCGCCGCCGCGCTCAGGGCCAGCGGCTTCTCCCCCACCAGCAGCCTGCGGGGCGATGGGCGCTGGTGGATCGGCGGCGTGGGCTACGGCGGCAATCAGATCGAGGCGGGCCGCAATTCCTACGCCGGCCGGCCGCTGCGCGATGGCTTCGTCGTCAATTACGACGTCCGCCTGACGCTGGCCAGCAGCTTCGATGGCGCCGATCTGCTGCGTCTGCGGCTGCGGGCCGGCGATGGCGGCTTCTCGGCGTTCCGCGACACCATCGCCCCGACCCTGCGGGTCAGCGGTCTGAGCCCGGGCACCTGTGAGGTGGGCCGCTTCTGCCGCAACAACCTGCTCGGCCTCGACAAGCTCTATTACCAGCGCCCGCTCGGTGCCAGCTGGCAGATCAGCGTCGGCAGCCGCATCAACCAGAAGGACATGATCGGCATCTGGCCGTCGCTGTTCGACGACAACGAGTTGATGCTCTCGCTGTTCGGCAAGGCGGGGGCGCCCGGCGCCTACAGCGACCTCAAGGGGGCCGGGGTGGGGTTGATCTGGAAGCGAGCGAGCGGTCCGGACAGGGATCCGGGGCCGGTGCTCAGCGCCGTGTACGTGGCCTCGGCGGCGGCGGAGGGCGATCCCGCCCTGGGCGGCATCGCCTCCGCCGGTGGCCTGGCCGCCGGCACTCTGCAGGCCGGCTGGCTGGGGGCGGGC
>JBIKTO010000307.1:0-3919 GCA_044348065.1 Cyanobium sp. | reverse complement strand
CCTCCCGCAGGGCCTGGCGCTCCACCGCGTCCCGCACCCGCTCGAGGGTCTGGTCGATCGCCTCGAGGTTGCGCTGGGCCGCCTCGCGGCGGTTGCTGGGGGTCGGCAGGGCACGGGCGTCCGCTGGCAGGCCGGCGCGGTCACGCCGCCGCCAGGCCCGCAGCCAGGGCCAGCCCACCTGGGCCACCGCCAGGCCCAGGGCGGCCAGCACCAGCAGCAGCAGCGGGCCGAGCAGCCAGCCCGGCAGCCAGTAGCTGAGCTGCCAGAGCAGCTGGTTGAAGGCCTGCAGCACCACTCCCACCAGGGCCAGGGCGAGAAAGGCCAGCACGATTCCCAGCCAGAGGCGTGGGCCGGAGGGCAGGCCGGGCGCCATCGCCTCAGCGGGAGGGGGAGGAGGCCCGCAGGATCTCGCCCCACAGGCCCGCCGCCAGGGCGCTGGAGGCGCTGGTGGGGCGGTTGTCGTCGTTCCCGAGCCAGACTCCCATCGTCCAGTGGCGGTCCGGCAGGAAGCCGACGAAGAGCAGGTCGCGGGCGTCGTTGGTGGTGCCGGTCTTGCCCGCGGCCCCTCCCGCCACCCAGGCGGCGGTGCCGGTGCCGCTGTTCACCACCCCCTGCAGCAGGCTGCGCATGTCGCGGGCGGTGCTGGCCTTCATCGCCCGTCGCCCCGGGTTGGTGATCGGCCTGCCGGAGGCGGTGCTGCGGCAATCCCTGGACGGGCTGGCGCAGGACTCGGCGTCGGTCAGCCGGCGGATGGTGGTGGGCGGATTCCAGATGCCGTTGTTCGCCACGGCGGCGTAGGCGGCGGTGAGTTCCAGCAGGGTCACCTCGCTCTGGCCCAGCGCCAGGCCCGGAACCGGGGCGAGCGGGCTGCGGATGCCCAGGTCGCGGGCCTTCTGCACCACCGCCTCCAGGCCCACCTCCCGGGCCAGCCGCAGGGCCGCGGTGTTGCTGCTGATCGCCAGGGCGCTGCGCAGGCTGAGGGATCCGCGGCAGCCGCTGTCAAAGAACTGGCCCCGCCAGCGCAGGGGGTTGCAGCTGACGCCGTCGCCCGGACGCTTGCCCCGCTCCAGGGCCACCACGTAGGGCATCAGCTTGAAGGTGCTGCCGGGCTGGCGCAGGGCCATCGAAGCGCGGTTGAACTGGCTCTGGCGGTAGTCCCTGCCGCCGGCGATCGCCAGGATTCCGCCCGTGCGGCTGTCGAGCACCACCACCGCCCCCTGGCTCACCCGCCGATCGCGGTTGGCCTCGATCCGCTCCCGCAGCAGCCGCTCCACCAGCGCCTGCAGCGCCGGATCGAGGTGGGTATCGATCAGGTAGTTGCCCTCGCTGGCCACCTCCACCCCCACCAGGTCGTCCAGGTCGCGTCGCACCTGGTCGCTGTAGAAGGGGGCGGCCCGACGGTTGCTGGCGCGGCAGGCGTTGCCCGCCAGGCGGATCGGTCGGCGCTTGGCGCTCCGGGCCAGATCGGCACTGATGCGACCGGTGGCGGCCATCTTGGTGAGCACGCCGTTGCGGGCGCCCAGGGCCGCCTGCGGATGGAGGCAGGGATCGTGGCCGTTGGGGGAGGGCAGCAGCCCCACCAGCAGGGCCGCCTCCTCCAGTTGCAGACGGCTGGCGGAGCGGCCGAAGAAGCGCTGGGAGGCATCCTCAAAGCCCCAGCCGGCACCGAGGTAGACGCGATTGAGGTAGCTGAGCAGCAGATCGCGCTTGCTGAAGCGGGCCTCCAGCTGCAGGGCAACCAGCAGCTCGCGCCACTTGCGTTCCAGGGTCTCCCCCTCCCCCACCTGGGCGGGGTAGAGGCTGCGGGCCAGCTGCTGGGTGAGGGTGCTGCCCCCTTCCACCACCCGCCCGCCCACCAGGTTGGCCACCAGGGCGCGGGCGGTGCCGATCGGATCGACGCCTGGATGCCACCAGAAGCGGCTGTCCTCGCTGGCGAGCAGGGCATCGATCAGCACTGGCGGGTACTCGCCCAGGTGCTGCAGTTCGTGGTGGCGCTGGTCATTGGCGGAGGCGATCGGCTGGTTGTCGCCGTCGTAGAGCACCAGGGGGCCCCGCACCGTGGCGAGGCTGCCCCGGATCGGCATCTGCAGGGAGGAAAGGGCGAGCAGCAACAGGCCGCCGCCGGTCAGGCCCGCCAGGGCGATGCCGCCCCGTCGCCTGAAGGAGCGCCAGCGGGAGCTGGAAGTGCGGCGGAAGAGCAGGGAGGGCACCTCCCCCTGGGCCTCCGGCCCGAAGCTCACCCGGTCCCCGTCCCGCAGCACCAGCTGGCGCACCCGGCGCCCGCGCCACCAGAGGCCATTGGTGGAGGCCCTGTCCTGCAGCAGCCAGTGGTTGCCGTGCCGCTCCAGCAGGGCATGGTTGCGGCTGACGACGCCATGATCGACCACCACGTCGCAGCCGCTGTCGCGGCCGATGCGGTAGCAGCCGCCCAGCAGGGGAAGGGGGCGCGGTGGCGCGCCGGGAACCTCCAGGATGAGCTCCCCCTCGCCGCTGGGAACGGGCGCCAGACCCAGCTGGGCCGGCAGCCGCTGCAGCCTCTCCAGGGTTTCAGGCATCGCGGGAGCTCTCCCGGCGCAGGGCGGCCAGGGCGTCGATCGCGAAGCAGAGCACGGCCAGGTTGATCGCCACGTCAGCGATGTTGAAGACCGGGAACTGGATCGGCACGAACTCCAGGAAGTCGATCACCGCTCCGAGCCGCCAGCGGTCGAGGCCGTTGCCGGCGGCTCCCCCCAGCAGGAAGCCCAGGGCCAGCGCCGACCCTGTGTCGCTGGGGGGGCGGCGCAGCAGCACGAGCGCCACGGCCGCGCAGACCAGCAGGCTGATCACGGCGAGCAGGGGCGTCCAGCCGGTGAGCAGGCTGAAGGCGGCGCCGCTGTTGCGCACCAGGCGCCACTGGAGCAGGCCGGGCAGGAAGGCGATCGCGTCACCCGGCGGCAGCTGCTGGGTGGCCCAGAGCTTGCTGGCCTGATCCAGCAGCAGCAGGCCGCCGGCCAGCCACCAGCTGAGTCCGGCCCGGGAGCGCGCCAGGCGGGCCCTGGGCACGCTCTCATCCTGGGGGGTCATGAGGGGACCAGCAGCAGACGGCGCAACAGCCAGGCCAGCACACCCACGGCAGAGCAGGCGATCAGCTGGGGCAGCAATGCCAGGCTGTAGTCGCGCAGCAGGGGCAGGAAGCTGGTGCCCCAGCGGCCGGCCAGGGCACCGAGCCCCAGATTGGTGAGGCCGCAGAGGTGGATCACCAGCAGGCCGATGGCCGCCAGGACGCTGAGGGAGAGGGGATCGTCGAGACCCTGCTGGCGGCCGAGCTTGCCGACGAGCCAGGCGGCCGGCACGAACCCCGCCAGATAGCCGAAGCCCGGATCCAGCAGGTAGCTGATGCCACCGCCCTCGTGGAACACCGGCAGCTGGAAGAGGCCGAGGCTGAGGTAGGCGACCGCCGCGAGCACCGCGGCCCTGTGGCCGCAGACCAGGGCGGTGAGCAGCAGGGCGGGCACCTGCAGGGTGATCATCAGGGGCTTGAGCACCCAGCCGCTGGCTGGATCCCAGATCGGCAGCGACGCCGGCACCAGTCCGCCCACCAGGATCAGCAGCAGCCCGGCGATGGCGCCGCTCAGATTGGCCAGGGCCCTCACGGGCGTCTCCGTCGCTGGCGCCCATCCTGCTGCAGCTAGGGTCGCTTGCACAGGGCCGTCACGGGGGAGCGGGCGATGGAGCTTTCTGTGGGAACGGCCGTGCGCCTGAACGGCAGCCTGGCCTACCTCAAGACCGCCGACCCCATGCCGATGCTGCGCCCCCCCGATCTGGTCGACTCCGGGGAGATCGGCCAGGTGGTGGAGTGCCGGGCTCTGGGGGTGGTGGCCGTGCGCTTTCGGCGCGGCACCTTCCTGCTCGACCAGGCCCGCCTCAGCCCGCTTTCGCC
>JBIKTO010000413.1:0-2957 GCA_044348065.1 Cyanobium sp. | reverse complement strand
TGGTGCCGCCCGGCCTCCGCCGCCGCCGTCACGGCGGCGGCGGGTCCCACCAGGCTGAGGCGGGGCTCCCGCAGCCAGCGGCGAGCCGCCGCCTGCAGATCGCTGGCCTGGAGCTGATGGGCGCGCTCGAGGCTGTGCTCCAGGTGGTCGATCGGCAGACCATGGCCCACCAGCAGGGCCCAGCGTTCGGCAATCTGGCCGCAGGTCTGCCGGCCCATCGCCTCCATCCCCCGGAACTTGGCCAGGGCCAGGCCCAGCTCCGCCCCCGTGAGCGGCGTCTCCCGCAGCCGCTGCCATTCGTCCAGCAGGCAGCTGGTGGCTTCCGCGGCCCGCTCCGCCGAGGTGGAGAGGTGGATCACCCACGGCGCCGGACCGCAGCGGGCGGGGAGGTGCACCCCCACGTCGTAGGCCAGGCCCCGCTGCTCCCGCATGGTCACGAACAGGCGTGAGGACATCCCCATGCCCAGGTGGGTTTCCAGCAGGCGCAGCGCCAGGCAGTCGTCGTGGCCCAGGGGCACGGTGGCGGCGCCGAGCAGCAGCACCAACTGCTCGGTGTCCTGCTCCAGGCTCACCAGCCGTCCCCGGCGGGGCTGGCCGCCAGCGGCGGCCTCGGCGCGGGGCGAGAAGGTGGTCCAGGGCGCGGCGGCCAGCTCGCGCTCCAGCAGCTCGCCCACCCCGGCCGGGGCATCTCCGCAGAGCACCAGGGCCGCGCCCCGGCCGCCCAGATCCGTCACCAGCGAGGCCAGACCCTGGAGGCTCAGCCCCTCCAGGTCGTCTTCCACCCCCAGCGGATCGTGGCCGTAGGGCCCGTGGTCGTAGAGGGCCTGGCGCAGCAGGTCGTGGGCCAGCTGGAAGGGATCCTCCCGCTGCCGCTGCAGGGTCTGGAGGTTCAGCTGGCGCTCCAGCTCGAACTGGTCGGTGGCCAGCACCGGCTGTCGCACCATGCGCAGCAAGAGGGGCAGCAGGGTGGAGGCGTCGTCGGCCGCGCACTTCAGCCCCAGGATCAGGGCATCCTCCTGGGCATCGGCCCGCAGGCCCGCGCCGGCCCCTTCGATCAGGTCGGCCAGGGCCTCGGCGTCGAGGTCGCCGCAGCCGCGGGTCATCAGGCCCGCCAGCAGCTGGTGAGCGCCGCGGCTGCCGCCGGGATCGGCACCGCTGCCGCCGCGGATCACCAGCCGCGCAGCCAGGATCGCCGGGCCGGGGCGCTCCGCGATCCAGAGGGGCAGGCCGCCGCTGAGCAGCAGGGGAGCGGCGGGCGTGGCGGGGACAGGATCGACGCTCACGCGGGCACCGCCTCGAGCACATAGGCCCGCCCGGGATCGAGGCGCGGCAGGGCCTCGTCCCGCAGCCGCTGGGGGCTCCAGCGCTCCAGTTCCAGCAGCGGTGCGCTCAGCGGCTGGCGGCGGCCCCACAGGTGGCTGTTGCCGATCAGCCCCGCCACGGCACCGGGCGACTCCAGGGCGAAGCGGTAGTTGTTGGCCACCAGCCGCTTGGCCCGCGACCACTCCGCCTCGCCCACAGGCTCCTCCATCACCTCGCGCCAGACCTGCTGGATCGCCAGGCGCACCTCCGGCAGATCGGCTTCGTCGCAGACCGCCTCCAGCAGGGCCAGGCTGCCGCACTCCATCGGATGGAGGTCGAGATCGATGCTCTCAACGATGCGCAGCTGCTCCCGCAGCCGCTCCACCAGCCGGCTGCGACGGCCCTCTGCCAGCAGGGAGGTGGCCAGATCGGCGCCCATCACCCCGGCCAGGTCGGCGGCGGCGGGCTGCCACCAGGCCATCAGCAGGCGGGCGGCCTCCAGGCGGGGCAGGGCGAGGCGATCCTCGCCGCTCACCAGATGGAGGGCCTGGGGCGGCGCGGGTTCGGCCACGCTCCCCAGCCGGCCCAGGGGGCCCCGGGCCACATGCTCCAGCAGGGCCTGATCAACGGCGCCGCTGAGGGCGAGTTCGCAGCGGCCGGCCCCATAGAGGCGCTGGTGGAAGTCGGCCATGGCGGCGGGGTCGTGGGCCAGCAGCCGCTCCCGTCGTCCCAGGATCGGCAGGCCGTAGGGGTGGTCAGGGCAGGCGCGGGTCAGCAGGGTCTGCACCGCCACCTCCTCGGGCTGGTCCTCGCTCTGGGCGAGCTCCTCCAGCACCACCTGCCGCTCCATGGCGAAGGCCTCTCCATCCAGCCGGGGCCGCAGCACCAGATCGAGCAGCAGGTCAACCGCTTCGGCGGCGGCGTCGGGTGGGATCAGCACGTGATAGTGCACGTCGTCGAAGCCGGTGGCGGCGTTGCTGTTGCCGCCGAGGGCTTCGATGCGCCGGTCGAATTCGCCCGCCGCCAGCCTGTCGCTGCCCTTGAACACCATGTGTTCGAGGAAGTGGGCCAGACCGCTCTCCTCCTCCCGCTCGAAAACGCTGCCGGCCCGACACCAGAAGTCGACGCAGACCAGGGGAGCGCCAGGGAGGGGCAGGCTCACCAGCTCAGCGCCATTGGCCAGCCCCTGGCGCCGCGGTTGGCCGACGCCCGGCAACAGCGCGGCGTCGCCGGCCACGGGGCTGTCCGAAGCCTCTCCACCCCCGTGATTCCCACCCATCCGCAGCGTCATCCACGCGTGTCAGGATCGCCATTCTGAACCTCATCGGGCCGCCATGCCCCAGGCCCCCGCCGACCCCAGCGTCTCCAGCCACCCCCCGGGAGGCGTCCATCCCCTGGTGGACGCCCTGGCGGAGCGGATCCGCGTCTGCCGGGATGGCCTGGCAGGGCTGGAGCCGCTGGCGATCGACCCGGATCTGGAGGCGATCAGCGGCAGCCTCGACGGTGAGGACCTGTTCATCCGCAACGAAGTGCACCGCTGCCGCGGCCTGCGCAAGCTGCATCTCGAAACCGCCCGCCTCGGCGCCGGCCTGCAGATCCTGCACTGCGTGCTGTTCCCCGATCCCTGCTACGACCTGCCGGTGTTCGGCGCCGAC
>JBIKTO010000130.1:0-6925 GCA_044348065.1 Cyanobium sp. | reverse complement strand
CATGGCTCACCAGATCGGCCATGCGAGAGCTGTAGCCCCACTCGTTGTCGTACCAGGCGTAGACCTTGAGCTGGGTGCCGTTCACCACCATGGTGGAGAGGCCATCGACGATGGCGCTGCGTGAATCGTTCACGTAATCCACCGACACCAGCGGCCGGGTTTCGTAGCCGAGGATCCCCTGGAGGGAACCGTTGGCAGCCTCCTCGAAGGCCCGGTTCACCTCCTCCACCGTGACGGAGCGCTTCAGCTCGAACACCGCATCGGTGAGTGAGGCATTGAGCAGCGGTACGCGCACGGCATGGCCGTTGAGGCGGCCCTGCAATTCGGGGAAGATCATCCCGATCGCCTTGGCGGAGCCGGTGGTGGTGGGGATCAGGCTCTGCATGCAGGAGCGGGCCCGGCGCAGATCGCTCTTGAAGCCATCCACCACCACCTGGGTGTTGGTCACATCGTGGAGGGTGGTGATCGAGCCGTGCACGATCCCGAAGGTTTCGTGCACCACCTTCACCACAGGCGCCAGACAGTTGGTGGTGCAGGAGGCGGCGGTGATCAGCTTGTGCTGACCGGGGTCATAGAGGTGGTGGTTGATGCCGAAGACGATGTTCAGGGCCTCAACGCCGGCGATCTCTCCCTTCACGGGGCAGGCCACCACCACACGCTCCAGGCCCACCTGATCGAAATAGGGCTGCAGGGTGTCCGGAGACTTGAACTTGCCGCTGCATTCGAGCACCATCTCCACGCCGGCCTGGCGCCAGGGCACGGCGGTGGGGTCTTTCGCCTGGGTGTAACTCACAGGCGTGGTGCCCACGAAGAAACCGCGGGTATTCGCTTGAACAGCCTGGTGCCAGCGGCCATGCACCGAGTCAAACGCCAGCAGATGGGCGGCGGTGTGGGCATCGCCGGCCGAGTCGTTGACGTGGACCAGTTCGATCCCAGGCCGCCCCCAGAGAGCACGGAAAACCAGGCGGCCGATGCGCCCGAAACCATTGATGCCGATTTTCATGGACTGGGAAGCGGAAGCGCCGGCCAACGGCGAAACCATAGATCAACTAGGGTTGATGGACCGGGTGTTCCCCGTCACACCGTCCTCGCCCCGGTGCTGTCGCGTCTCGATCGCAGGCCCCTTCGCCGACAGACTCGTGCGGTCAGCTCCAGTCCAGGCCATCGTGGAAGCCACTGCCACACCTCCATCCCCAGCGGGGCCACTGGCTTCCGATCAGGTGCAGCAACTGCTGCGCGCCCTGGCCGAACCAATCCGCCTCCAGGTTGTACAAGCCCTACAGCACGGTGAGCGCTGTGTCTGTGACCTCACCGGCGATCTGGATCTGGCCCAGTCGAAACTGTCGTTTCATCTCAAGGTGCTCAAGCAGGCGGGCCTGATCAGCGCCCGCCAGGAGGGTCGCTGGATCTACTACCGCCTGGAGCCCTCCGCCCTGCTGCTGCTGCGCGATTGGCTGGGCCACCTGGCAGCCGCCTGTCAGTCCCCAGCACCAACCTGTTCCTGACGTCCCCGCTGCACGATCCGACCTCCGATCGTTCCACGCGCTTAGCCCAGCGCGGAGGGGCGGCGGGGGTGGACAGAGGCCTGCCGGGCCTCGGCGACACCCAGATCACCAAAAACCTGCAACAGCTGCTGGCCGTCGGGAGGGCACCGCATGGACGACCGGTGCCATGCTGACCCCAGAGTCCGACTCTGGGAGACCCAAACCATAAAAGTGACCGTTGAACTTTCAGACCAGGAGATGACTGAAATCCTGGAGCTGACCGGCGAGCGCAAGAAGGGCCCGGCCATCCGCCGTCTGATGGAGGAGGCTCTGCAGCAGCGGCGGCGGGCTCAAATCGCCCAGCGCTTCCTCAGCGGTGAGTGGGGCGTGGAGCTGGAGTCCTACGAGGCCGACCAGGAACGCGAGCGCCTGCGGGCTCAGGAGATCGCCTGATGACCCTGCTGCTCGACACCAGCCTCTGGATCGATTTCACACGGGCCCGCAGCCCGGCAGCCCTGAAGCAGTGCATCCCTGCCTGACTCCATGACCCCCCACCCCATCCAACGCCGCTGGCGGCGGCGCGGGAGAAGAGCATCCGCCATGGGCATCCGGGCACGTTGCGGCTGCGGCTGTTCGCCCTCATCCGTGAGCTGGTGTTGTGGGAAAGCACCATCAACGAGGAGGAGCTGAACCGAGATCGGGAGGAGATCCGCCGCAGCTGGCGTCGTTGCTGCGGGGAGTGCCCTTCGATTCTGAGGGCTGGCTGATCCAGAGTGCTGGCTGCTATGGGCGCCAGCGGATCTCACCAGAGGATCTGGCAAGGGAAGGTAGAAAGCTGAGGATCGGCGCTGAGCAGCACCAGACGGTCCAGTTCGGCCTGGGCGGCCAGCAGGCGGTCAAACGGATCGCGATGGGGCTGGCTGTACGCCCCCGCCCGCAGCCCATGGGCCAGGGAGATCGGCAGCGCCTCGAAGCCATCGGCCTGCAGCAACCCGGGTAGATCAGCGATGGCACCGCTCAGTTCGGGCAGCTTGCCCTGGTGGTGCTTGAGGCTGAGCTCCCACACTGTGGCCGCGCTCACCAGCACTGGCATCGCGGGGTTGGTGAGCAGTTCGCGCACGGCGGTGGAGAGGCGATCGGGATCGAACCACCACCACACCAGGGCGTGGCTGTCGAGCAGGTAGGTGGCCTCACGCCTCATGGCTGCGGAGCCTCGGGCAGCAGGGGGCCGCATTCCCAGCTCTCCAGGTCACTGGGGTCCATGGGTTCGAGCAGCACGTTGGGCTGGCTGAGGGGCCCCCGGCTGCGCAACCGACCCGGAATGCGCTGGGGAGCGGGCGGCGCCAGGGGCATCAGCCGTGCCCAGGGCCTGCCCGCCTTGGCCAGCACGATGGTTTCACCGGCGTGGGCCTCATCGATCAGGCGCGAGAGGTGGGTTTTGGCCTGGTGGACATTCACCATGCGCAGCGATCCCTCAGGCATGACAGCGCCAAACAACGACCTGATTAGTTTAGGCCTTGGCTAAGTCCATTGGTAAGCCTCGACGACGTCGGAGGGCACGTCCGCCTGCCGGAACTACGGGGCCTGCAGGCGACGGTGCTGCAGAGCCAGGTTCAGCAGAACGTGCCCTGCCTCAATGCCGAGTTGGACACGATGTGCCCCACCGCTGGCGATCCCGTACCAGGCGGCATCCACCACAGCGGATCCGGATCGGGAGATCGTCGATGGCTGGGCCGAGAAGCTGGGCCTCTCCCGCTGGACCGTGTCCCGCTTCAACCCCCATGGCCTTGCCACTGGCCTGGGCGAGGAAACCGCAGTGTTACCAAGTGACAACCGTTCTTGGTAACAAGGTGTTGAGGCAAAGCGGATGGGAGGACAGCTGTCGGTGGTCTTCGCCGCCGGCCGGATCGAGGTGGCCTGGGCATTGGCCGCCCTCAGGCAGGAGGACCGCGCAGAAGCCAGGCAGCCTACTGGTGATCACCACCTTCAACCTGGCCCAGGCGACGCCATGACATTCCTCACTGCCCTGGAGGCTGTGCTGGAGGTGCTTCCCCTCTCCGCCCGCTACACCGGCTTCGATCCTGTGAAAGCAGCTGGAGCTGGTGCTGGCGGAACTGGCCGAGGCCTGATTCAATGATTTGTCAGGGGATCTGTTGATACCTCTAGATCTTTAGTCTTCAGACTCTTGGACTTCGTCAGTTTCTTGCTGCTTTTTTGCACCAAGGAATGCCCATGCAAGACCAGCGAATTCAAGTATGAAGAGGGTCAGCCCAGGCCCACTCTTGTCGGTAAAGATTAGAAGATATGCCGATACTCCTAGGGCAAAAGCCGCCAAGGTAAAGGCGAAGACCAACCCGGCTCTCTTCTCGAAAGACTCCTTTCTGATGATTGTGTCTTCCATTTTGTGCCGGTGCTCTTGTTCTCGCTCCGCCATCTTCATGACGCGATCAGCGCCATTGGGCAAAGCCTTGTCGTAACCGGCAAAAATTTCTGGTGGTGGAATCGGCCCACTGAACCCGTAGCTTTGGTAAACCAGCTGACCAGAAGGCTCTCGGCTCAGCAGCTCTGGATCAGCGGCTTTGTCTGTTGAAAGCTCCTTTGGCTCAGCCTGCTGAGCACTGAGGTTTAGGCCGCTGGAAGGCTCAACCTTTGAGATCTCACCTTCCACTGCTGCTGCTTGCGATCAGCTTTTCTGCCTTGCGGCAAGCAACGCGGATGTCGCCACCAACATGTTTCCAATCAGAGGCAATCGCGGCCGCATCGTGCTGATCTGGCCGGTGGTCGTAGGTATAGGTCGTCAGGGATCCCGAGAAGTCAAGCAACCGCGCGAAACCCACCTCAAGGGCGGCCATGGGTGATCCTCTTCTGATTCTTGTGCGTCTTTTCATTGGATGGCCTCCATTCCGGAACTGTAGGGCGGCACCTCGCCTGGATGAGTAGCGACATCAACACCCTGTTGCATCGAAAAATGACGCATCCGTGCGGCCTTGTCGCGGTCCACCATCGGTGGAGTATGCAGGAAGGATGCAGGCACTACCTGTAGCGGCTCACCACCCGATGGCCCGGATTTCCCGCCCCTAAGCTGGCGAGGCCGGTTTGGACCCGATGCCCAGCCTCGCCGATCACCAGTGACGCAGGCGGTTCAGCAGTTCGCTGCAGAACTTGCTCGATGGCTTCTACCAGCCAGCCCTCCAGCATGCAACCCGCTACTGGCGCGTTACCGGCTACTTCACCAGCCGCTCCCTTCTCCAGGTCCTTGAGGGGGTGGAAAACCTCGTTGCTGCCTCACCAGATGGCCTGGGCCATGGGCAGATGCGCTTGATCACGGGGGTGTTCCTCAGCGAGCAGGACATTGCTGCCCTGGCGGCTGGAACCCCCGCTGAAACCGTTCTCACAGACCATCTCTCCAGCCACTTCCCCTTCAAGGGTGTTGAGCCGCGGGGTCCGGGCGCAGCCGCTCTCGAGGCCGAGCTGCTCGCCTGGCTGGTGAGCCGCGGCCACCTGGAGATCCGGGTGGGCCTGCCTCTCACGGACGGGCGGATCGTCAACGACGGCGCCATCTTCCACGCCAAGGAGGGCGTGATCGAAGACAAGCACGGGCAGCGCTTGGGCTTCAGCGGCAGCGTCAACGAAACCCCCAACGGCTGGACCAGCAACTTCGAAACCATCCAGACCTTCTGCTCCTGGAAGCCAGGTGGTGCCGAATCCATCGATGATCTGGAGGCTGGCTTCCTGCGGCTCTGGGAAAACCAGGACTCCGGCGCCCGCACCTTCACCCTGCCCGAGGCCATCCGCCAGCAACTGGCCATCTATGCACCGTCGGAACAGGCCCTGCCCCGTCGCCTCCAGACCTTCCTCAAGGATCTGCCTGAGCCGGAAACAGAGCCCGTCGTTGAGAGCGTTCCCGACGTCGATGAACGGCGCCGCATCGTGTGGAGCTACGTGCTCCAGGCCGCCGCCAGCGATCTGCCCGGGGCCGAACGGGGTGGTGGCCTGGGAGCCGGCCGCAGCAGAAGCACCGGCAATGGCCACGCCCAGGCCAATGCGCCAGGCGGCGCTGGGCATTGGCCGCCCTCCGGCAGGAGGACCGCGCAGAAGCCAGGCAGCCTGCTGGTGATCACCACCTTCAACCTGGCCCAGGCGTTGCTGGAGCTGGATCCCGACGAGCACCGCGACGAGGCCGACCGGCTGCTGCTGCGGGTGATCGAGGCCCAGCCCTACGGCGAGCTGGCCGCCAAGGCCAAGGACCTGCGGGGCAGCATCGCCAGCCGGGATCTGCGGGCCGAGCAGCCTGAGGGCCTGCGGCAGGGCCCCGTGAGCTACTGCCTCCAGGCCTTGAAGCTGTTCGAGGGGATGGAGCAGCAGCGCTTCCTGGCGGTGCTGAGCGAGGTGGCCGCCGTCGGCCAGGGGGGTCTGCAGATCAATGAGCCCGGCACCTCCCGCAGCCTCAAGACCCTCCCCGGCAGCTGGAGCGACCTGGCCCTGGCCTGCCTGATCCACGTCGGCATGAAACGGCTGATGCCCGATGAGGACTCAGGCCTGGGGATCGGGCCGGAGTACGAGGAGGCGGTGCGGTTGCAGGGCGCAGAAAGTATCGAACCCTGAAACTATGCGCTGGCTGCATAGTTTTGAACCCGCTGCCCCTTCGCCCGCAGATGCCAGTCGCTGCAGGGTTTCGCCATGAATTGGCCGCCCTGGCCAACGAGGCATCATCCTTGGTGTGAATGAGCCACACCCTGCCCTCCCCCTTGGACTTCCGCCAGCTCTTCAAGCTCCGCCTGGTGGTGGCGGCCCTGGGTGAGACCCAGCGGCTGGGCTGGTGGAACAGTGGCGTGCTGACGGGAACAGGGGAGTTCCTGTTCCAGCAGGGCTTTCCCCGCTCCTCGCCGTTCGCGCAGACCCGGGCCGGGTTCCGGGTGGCCCAGCTGGCCTGTGATGAGGCCCTGGCCATCCAGCCCACCCCAGGCGGGCCGATCACCTGCCATCTGTTCCGGCTGACACCCCAGCTGGAGGACGCGTTCGAGAACGAGCGCAACCGCTGGATGGATGAGCCCCAGGAGTGGGCGGAGTGTTTTCAGGCGGCATGGGCGCTGAGCGCGGACCAGTGGCCCCAGGCGCTGATCGACCTGGCGGATCTGGACCCGGCGGCCCTCGACTGGGCGCGGCAGCAGACCCCACAGACCGCCAAGGCCCTGCGGTTGGACGATCCCTTCGAGATCAACCAGGGCCACATTGAACGGCTGGCGGCCGGGTTCCTCTGCGGCCAGCCCGGCCAGCTGGTGGTGCCCTACCTGCAGGTGGCGGGCTGATGGCGACGGCAACGATGACCAAGCGCAAGCCTGCGCAAGCAGCGGCTGCTCCCGCCAGCGAAAAGCAGGTGGCGGCGGCGTCAAAGCCGGAGACCCCCAAGCCGGCACGCAAGGCGAGCCCCAAACCCTCTG
>JBIKTO010000129.1:0-6940 GCA_044348065.1 Cyanobium sp. | reverse complement strand
ACCAGCTGCTCATCCAGCTCAACGTGGCGGAGGACGAACTCACACGCCGCCGCGCCGCCTGGCGCCAGCCCGAACCCCGCTACCGCACCGGTGTGCTGGGCAAGTACGCCCGGCAGGTGAGCAGCAGCAGCCTGGGGGCCGTGACCGACCAGCCCCCCGCCTGACCCCCCCCGGCTCAGAGGGGCACCAGCAGGGCCCGCAGGCGGCGGGCCAGGGCCTCCAGCGGCAGGCCATCGGCCGGTCGCTCGCAGCGTTGCCCCTGGGGGCTCATCCAGACCGGATGGCTGCCCTGCCAGAGCATCGGCCGCTGCTCGTCCTGGCGCCAGGCGAGGGTGAGGTGGATCTGCTCGCCACTGCGGTAGATCTCCAGATCCAGATCCTCAGCCTCCAGCCGCTCCCCTTGGGGAGAGCGGGCCTCGATCCGCAGGGTGCAGTCCTCCTCCGCTTCGCTGGAGAGGAGCACCACCCCATGGCGCAGGGGCTTGCGGCAGAGGTCGGCGGCGGCGGCCACCAGACGGCTCAGATCCGTGTTGGCGGTCTCAGGCCAGGGCATCGATCCGCTGGATCTGCAGATGGATCGGCCCCGCCCGGAAGCCCGGGTTGGGGCCGCCATCATCGCCGAATCGGGAGTGCAGCAGCTGCAGGCGGGTGATGCGGGCGGGATCGAAGCGCAGGGGCAGGCCCAGGGGCAGGCCGGCCACCGGCTTGGCCCGCACCGAGGGGATGAGATCGGCGAAGCGCAGGCAAATGCGGCTGAGGCCCTCCGCGTCGGTGCCGAATTCCTGCACCCAGCGCAGCCCGCCCGGGATCAGCTCGGTGAGGCCGGCGACGCCGTCGGCGCAGGCCACCGCCAGCTTGAAGCGGCGCCCCTCCCCCTGAAGCCACAGCTCCAGGCCGCTGGCTGCGGAGAGATCCAGGGGGGGTGAAAACAGGGGCGAGCGCACCGAAACAAAGCCACCGCCGGCCTCCACCACCTCCCCGTCGAAGCGCAGACCCTGGGGGCCCAGGGAGCAACGGCCGCTGCTGCGGCCCCCCATCACCGTGTCATTGAGGGCGTGCCAGCCGGCGAAACCATCGCCGCGCACCAGCGTGCGCGCGGGAGCGGCGTCAGCCGCGGGATCGAGGGGGGACGTCAAACCCAGGGCTCGAATGGGGGATCTTCAGTCTGGCGTCCGGGGGCGGCAGAACGGGGGAGACCGGTGTGGGGTGCGGATCAGGCGCTGACGCGCTCGGGCAGGCCCGCCGCCGCCGCCGCGTCGGCCAGGATCAACACCTCGCTGCGGGGAGACACCAGGCGGGCCGGCGTGCGCTCCGCTGGCTCCTGGGGATTGAAGAGGCGCTCGAGGGCCTGGCGCTTGCCGGCACCGCTCACCAGGAAGATCACCTGGCGGGCGGCGCAGAGCACCGGGGCGGTGAGGGTGATGCGCGGCAGGCCCTTGCCTTCGCCGATGGTCACGCTGCGGTCCCGCACCGCCAGGGCAGGGCTGCCGGGGAAGAGGGAGGCGGTGTGGCCGTCATCCCCCAACCCCAGCAGGATCAGATCGAAGCTGGGGGGGGTGCCCACGCACAGGTCCGCCAGCAGGGCGGCGTAGGCGGCGGCGCTGGCCTCGGGCGTGGCCTCGCCGGTGGGCACCGGATGGAAGGCGGCGTGGCGGGCCAGCGGCTGGGCCAGCAGCGTTTCTCTGATCATGCGGGCATTGCTGGCGGGGTCTTCAGCAGAGACCCAGCGCTCATCGCCCAGTAGCACATCGAGCCGATCCCAGGGCAGGTGCTCGGACCCCAGGCGCTCGTAAGCCGCCCGGGGTGTGCTACCCCCCGCCAGGGCGATCTGGGCGCGGTCGCGCTGGGAGAGGGCCAGGTCGATCTGGGCGGCCACCTGCTCCGCCGCCTGCCGGGCCAGATCGTCGGCCGAGGCGGCGATGCGGAGGTGGTACTGGGTCATGGGAGCCACTCGGTGTGGAAGGAATCGGGCCGGTCGGTGCGCTCGTAGGTGTGGGAGCCGAAGCAGTCGCGCATCGCCTGCACCAGATTCTGCGGCAGTCGGCCGGTGAAGTAGCTCTGGATGTAATCGAGCGTGCTGCTCAGGCAGGGCACCGGGATGCCGGCCAGGGCAGCACCGGCCACCACCTGGCGTAGGCCGGGCAGGCGGGCGTTCACCTGGGCCAGGAACCAGGGATCGAGCATCAGGTTCGGCAGGTCGGCCCGGGCGGCGTAGGCGTCCTGGATGCGCTGCAGCAGACGGGCGCGGATGATGCAGCCCCCTTTCCAGATGCGGCCGATCTCCGGGAAATTGAGCTGGTAATCGTGCAGCTGGGAGGCCTCCTGCATCAGGGCCATGCCCTGGGCGTAGCTGGCGATGCAGGCGAGGATGCAGGCGTCCTTGAGGGGGCCCATGCCGTCGGCGGGGCTGCCGAGGTGGAAGGCGGGGCCGGCGGCCACGCTGAGCAGCGGTTCGGCCGCCAGGCGCTGGGGCCGCAGGGAGCTGAGCACGCGGGCGTTGAGGGCGGCGTAGATGGTGGGCACCGGCACGCCCATGTTGAGGGCGCTCTCCACCGTCCAGAGGCCGGTGCCCTTCTGGCCGGCGGCATCGACGATGAACTCCACCAGGTCGCCACCGGTGAGGGGATCCTGGGTGCGCAGGCACACCTCGGTGATCTCCACCAGGAAGGAGGCCAGCTCCTCGGTTTCGTTCCAGCCGGCCAGCACATCGGCCATGGCGGTGCCCCCCAGCCCCGCCACCCGCTTCATCAGATCGTAGGCCTCAGCCAGGATCTGCTCGATCCCGTATTCGATGCCGTTGTGCACGGTCTTGACGAAATGGCCGGCGCCGCCGGGACCCACGTAGGTGACGCAGGCGCCATCGCTCACCTTGGCGGCCATGGCCGTGAGCAACGAATCGATGGCTTCGTAGGCGGTGCGGGTGCCGCCGGGCATCATGCTCGGCCCCTCCAGGGCCCCCTTCGCACCACCGGACACCCCCATGCCGATGTAACCGAAGCTGCGGCTCTCCAGCTCCTTCACTCGCCGTTCGGTATCGGTGTAGAGGCTGTTGCCCCCATCGATCAGCAGATCCCCCTCCTCCAGCAGGGGTGCCAGGGTGGCGATCATGTCGTCCACCGGCTGGCCGGCCTTGACCATCATCAGGATGCGGCGCGGACGCTCCAGGGCGGCCACGAACTCCGGCAGGCTGGCCACACCGATGATGTCCTTGCCAGCGCCCCGACCGGCGAGGAATTTTTCAGTCTTGTCGTAGGAGCGGTTCCAGACGACGCTGGAGAAGCCGTTGTGCTCGGCGTTGAGCACGAGGTTCTCTCCCATCACGCCGAGGCCGATCAGGCCGAAGTGCGCCTTGCCCATTGGAAAACTGCCTGCTGCGTGGCTCCAGGCCAAGTGTGACCCCGCGGGGGTGGCGCCGGTAGCGCAGGCAAGCCGATGTCAGCAACTCCGCAACCGCCCCGCGCGGGGCGAACCATGGCACAGGCCCCCCGCCAGCAGCGGCTGCCAGCTTCAGGGATTACTCTGACAATGAGCAGGGAGTCAATCCCGAGAAATTGGATTGAAAACCGAGCAAATGGGTGAGTTCAGATCACCGAGCCGTCGGCAATGGTGCCATTTTTCACCACCACTACGATGCCATTGCGGATGTAGAAATTCAACTCCGGCCGGTCGGCCTCTTCCACATGGTCTTTGTTGATAATTGTGACATTGGCACCGATGCGCACATTTTTGTCAAGAATGGCGCGCTTCACGGTGGTTCCCTGGCCCACGCCGATCGGGATGCCGCCCCGCTCCCGCAGCACGGCGCGCTCCTCGGCCGATTCGAAGTAGTCGGCACCCATCACCAGGGTGTCCTGGAGCACCACCTCATCCTCCACGCGGGTACGCACGCCGAGAACGCAGTGGTGGATGCTGCAGGCCTTCAGAAGGGAGCCCTCACCGATGATCGATTGGGTGATCTGGCAATCGTTCAGCTTGCTGGGCGGCAGATAGCGGGGGCGGGTATAAATGGGAAACTTTTCATCGTAAAAAGAAAAGGGTGGATTCGGCTGCTCCGTCAGGGCGAGATTGGCGTCATAGAAGGCCCCGATTGTGCCGATGTCCTCCCAGTAATCGTTGAAGAGGTAGCTGTGCAGGCTATCGCCGCGGGCCAGCGAGGCCGGGATGATCTCCTTGCCAAAGTCGGTGGCATCGGGATGGGCCGCCAGCAGGTCGAAGAGGGTGTCGCGGCTGAACACATAGATGCCCATCGACGCCAGATAGGGCCGGCGTTGGGCCTCCTCCGCGCTGAGTCCGAGGCTGGCGGTGTCCACCGCCATCTCCCGCAGGGCATCCCCCTTCGGCTTCTCGCGGAATTCACGGATTCGGCCATGGCTGTCGGTGCGCATCAGGCCGAAGCCCTCGGCATCCTTGGCATTCACCGGCAGGGCGCCGACAGAGAGGTGGGCACCGCTGTCGATGTGGTGCTGCACGAAGCGGCTGTAGTCCATCCGGTACAGCTGGTCGCCGGAGAGGATGAGCACGTGGTCCACGTCCCATTCCTGGAACAGCCACTGGTACTTGCGCACCGCATCGGCCGTGCCCTCAAACCAGCTCGGGCTGTCGGGTGTCTGCTGGGCGGCGAGCACCTCCACGAAGCCCTGGCCAAAGCCGGCCGAGAGGTCGTAGGTCATCGTCAGGTGACGATTGAGGGAGGCGCTGTTGAACTGGGTCAACACGTAGATCTTGTTGATCTCCGAATTGATGCAGTTGCTGATGGGAATATCGATCAGCCGGTATTTACCAGCCAGCGGTACGGCGGGTTTGGCCCGCATCTTGGTCAGGGGGTAGAGGCGTGTTCCCGCACCTCCGCCAAGGATGATCGCCAGAACACGTTTCATCGAGAACCCTCGTTCCCCGGCAGGTCAAGACCGTACCGGAGCGGGGTGCGCCTGCGTCGGCAACGGCAGCACTTTGTAGCTGTTATGGCTGACACCTAGGCGGACCCACTGGCGTCGTCCTGCAGCTCGAAGAGATCCTGCAGCACTTTCATCGCCGCCAGGCGCTGCGCCCGGGCCTGTGGTGCCCGCAGGCGCGTCACCGGCGCATGCAGCACCTTGTTGATGATCCCCTTGCTCAGGGCTTCCACCACCTTGCGCTCGCGGGCGGAAAGGTCGGGTCCCATCCGGCTGAGGGCCTTCTGCAGCTCCTGCTCGCGGATCTCCTCCAGCTGGGTGCGCAGCCGATTGACCAGGGGCACCGCCTCCAGGCCATCCCACCAGTCGAGGAAGAGGCGAGCCTCTTCGCGCAGCAGGGCCTCAGCCTCGCTCGCCATCTCGCGGCGGGCCTCCTGATTGCGGGTCACCACCTCCTGGAGATCGTCGACGTCGTAGCGGCTCACCCCTTCCAATTCGGCGGTGTCGGCGCTGATGTTGCGGGGGACGCCGATGTCGATCAGCAGCAGGCTGGAGCGGCGGTTGAGTGGCTCCAGGCGTGAGCGGTGAATGATCGGTTCCTCCGCCGCGGTGCTGGTGAACACCAGGGAGCAGGTGCTCAGGCAGTGATCGAGGTCTCCGATCGGGCGGCATTGCACAGGCAGCTGGGGGAAATCGGCCGCCAGTTGTTCGGCGCGGGCGATGGTGCGGTTGAGCAGCACCACCCCGCGGCAGCCCTTGGCCTGAAGGTGTTGCAACAGCAGCCGGGCCATCCGGCCGGCACCCACCACAGCCACCTGCTCCTGATCGAGCGGCACCAGATCGTCGAGGCCCCGGGCCTGACCCACCTTCAACTGGGCAAGCTCCACGGCGGCGGAGCTGATCGAAACGGCACCGGTGCCGAGGTTGGTTTCGGTGCGAACCCGCTTGCCGGTGCTCACCGCCTGATTCAGCAAGCGGTTGAGGATCGGCCCGATCGATCGGTATTCCTGGCCGAGGCGCACCATCTTCTTCACCTGAGAGAGGATCTGGCCCTCGCCCAGCACCAGGCTGTCAAGGCCGGCGGAGACCCGCAGCAGATGGTCGATCGCTTCTTCGTGGTGATAGGCGAAAAGATGGGGCTGCAGCTCCTCGATCGGCAGGCTCGACACCTGGCTGAGGAAGCTGGCCACGGCCGCGATGCCCTCCTCCGGGTGGCGGAGCAGGGCATAGATCTCCAGACGGTTGCAGGTGCTGAGGATTGAAGCCTCCAGCACCTGCTCGTCGGCCCGGAGGCGATCCAGGGTGGCCTCCATGGTGGGCTCCGGGATGCTCAGGCGCTCCCGGATCTCCACGGGAGCCGTGCGGTGGCTGAGGCCGATGACGGCGATGTGCATGGAGACGGATCCGCTGCCGGACCTCAGCGCAGGGCGATGCTCTGGGCGCCGGGCTTGATGTGCACCGTGGTGGTGAAGCGGGCGGTGTTGTCGAGGGTGCTGATCACCAGGCTGCTGGTGCGGGTGCAATCCTTCTCAAACTTCACCCCATCAAAAAGCAGGCCATCGGTGATGCCGCTGGCCGCGAACACCACATTGGCGCCGGAGGCCAGCTCCTCGGCTTCGTACACCTTGTCGGGATCGTTGATGCCCATCTCGGCCAGGCGCGCCAGGTTGCCCTCGCGGGTGAGGCCCTCCCATTCCTTGGTCTGGGCGACGGCGGGGTCATAGACCAGCTGGCCCTGGAAATGTCCGCCCAGAGCCCGCAGGGCGGCGGCGGAGATCACCCCCTCGGGGGCGGCGCCGATCCCCATCAGGCAATGGGTGCCGGTACCGGCGAAACCGGCGGCGATGGCGGCCTGCACGTCGCCATCGGATATGGGCTGAACGCGGGCGCCGGTGGCGCGGATCTCAGCGATCAGATCCTTATGGCGGGCGCGGTCCATGACCACGATCACCAATTCATCCTTGGCGACCCCGAGGCACTGGCTGAGGATCTCGATGTTTTCGGTGGCCGACTTGCGGATGTCCACCTTCCCCTTGGCGGCCGGCGGT
>JBIKTO010000128.1:0-6976 GCA_044348065.1 Cyanobium sp. | reverse complement strand
GCTTCGGCCGCGTCTGAAGACGCAGCCGCCGTTTCCTGCTGAGGGACCGCGGCGGCGCTCACGGTAGGAGCCCCATCCCCCAGATGGCTGCGGTGGCCATCCACAAACTCAAAATCGTGGCGGAACATGCCGATCAGGTGCTCCTCCAGACCCATCATCAGCGGGTGCACCCAGGTGTCGAAGATCACATTCGCCCCCTCCCAGCCCATCTGGGGGGCGTAGCGCGCCGGCACATCCTGCACATGCAGGGGCGTGCTGATCACGGCGCAGGGCACCCCCAGGCGCTTGGCGCTGTGGCGCTCCATCTGGGTGCCGAGCACCAGCTCCGGCGCCGCCTCCGCCATCGCCTTCTCCACCACCAGGTAGTCGTCGCTGATCAGGGCTTCGAGGCCCAGCTCCTTGGCGGCGGCCCGCACCTCCCGCGCCAGCTCGCGGCTGTAGGTGCCCAGGCCCACCACCTCAAACCCCAGCTCCCGGCTGGCGATGCGGGCGGCGGCCAGGGCGTGGGTGGCGTCGCCGAAAATGAACACCCGCTTGCCGGTGAGATAGGTGGAATCCACCGATCGGGAGTACCAGGGCAGGCGCGAGGCCCGCTCCCCCTCCCCCAGCTCCGGTGGCTCCATCCCCAGCAGGGCGCAGGTTTCCCGCAGGAAATCCTCGGTGGCGCCCACCCCGATCGGCACCGTGTGCACCGTGGCCATGCCGAAGCTGCGCTCCAGCCAGCTGCACACAGGCGCCGCCAGTTCCGGATACAGGCACACATTGGCGTCGGCGCTCGGGATCCGCTTCAGATCCGCCGGCCGGGCCTCCAGGGGGGCCACCACCGTGACCTCGATGCCGTGCTCCGCCAGCAGCTTGCTGATCTCCCGCACATCGTCGCGGCAGCGGAAGCCCAGCAGGCTGGGGCCGAGCAGGTTCACCCTTGGCCGGCGGCCCTCGGCGCGCCAGCGGCTGGGGTCGATCTTGGGGCTGCCGGGGGGCGGCACCTGCTCCTTCAGCAGGCCGCGCACCAGCTGGTAAAAGGTTTCCGCCGCCCCCCAGTTCTCCTTCTTCGAGTAGGCCGGCAGCTCCAGGCTCACCATCGGGATCCCCCCCAGGTCCATGCCGGCCGCCAGGGCGCCGGGCTGGTCCTGGATCAGCTCGGCGGTGCAGCTCTCACCCACCAGCAGCGCCTCAGGCCGGAAGCGCTCCACCGCCTCCGCCACGGTGCGCTTCACCAGTTCGGCGGTGTCGCCCCCCAGATCCCTCGCCTGAAAGGTGGTGTAGGTGACGGGCGGCCGGCGGCCGCGTCGCTCGATCATCGTGAACAGCAGATCGGCGTAGGTGTCTCCCTGGGGGGCGTGGAGCACGTAGTGCACCCCCTCCATGGAGGTGGCCACGCGCATGGCGCCCACATGGGGGGGGCCTTCGTAGGTCCAGAGGGTGAGTTCCATGGGGGGATCAGGCGAAGGAGAGAAGGTCGCGGCGGCGCAGGGAACGGGCGAACAGCTCCGCCAGCTCTCCGGCCTGGTCGCAGCCGTGGATGGGGCTGAACACCAGCTCGATCGACCACTTGGTGGCCAGGCCCTCCGCCTCCAGGGGATTGGCCAACCCCAGGCCGCAGACCACCAGATCGGGCTGGGCGGCTCGCACCCGATCCAGCTGGCGCTCCACATCCTGCCCTTCGCTCAGGGCGGTGCCGGCGGGCAGCAGGGCGATCTCCTCGGCCATCAGCTGGCGATCGAGGTAGGGGGTGCCCACCTCCACCAGCTCCATGCCGCATTCCCGTTGCAGGAAGCGGGCCAGGGGGATCTCCATCTGGGAATCGGGCAGCAGGAACAGGCGCTTGCCCGCCAGCCGCTCCCGGTGCGGCGCGATCGCCCGCCGGCCCCGCTCCATCAGGGGCTCCAGCACGTCCGCCACCAGCGCCGGGGCGATGCCGAAGGCGGCGGCGGCGGCCTCCATCCACAGGCGGCTGCCTTCCACTCCGAAGGGATAGGGGGCGCGGATCAGCTCGGCGCCGCGACGCTGCAGCGCCCGGGCGGTTCCGCTCAGGAAGGGCTGGGCCAGCAGCACCCGGGTGCCCGGCCCCACCGGCGGCAGCTCGGTGGAGCGGCGCGGCGGCAGGCTGCGCACCACCGGGATGCCCAGCCGTTGGAACAGGGCCACGAAGCGGTCCTCGACCGCGTCCGCCAGGGTGCCCACCAGCAACAGCTGGGGCTCCTCGCTGGCGGGCAGCAGGGGCAACAGGGCCTGCAGGGCGTTGTCCTCCCCCTGGGTGAAGGTGGTCTCGATGCCGCTGCCGGAATAATTGAGCACCCGCACCCGGCCCACCATCTGGGCGCTGAGGCGCTCGGCGGCGCGGGCCAGGTCGAGCTTGATCACCTCGCTCGGGCAGGAGCCCACCAGAAACAGGGTGCGGATCTCGGGCCGGCGTTCCAGCAGATCGCGCACCAGCCGGTCCAGTTCGTCGTTGGCGTCCGCCAGGCCCGCCAGGTCGCGCTCGCCCAGGATCGCGGTGCCGAAGCGGGGCTCGGCGAAGATCATCACCCCCGCGGCGCTCTGCACCAGGTGGGCGCAGGTGCGGGAGCCCACCACCAGAAAGAAGGCGTCCGGCATGCGGCGATGCAGCCACACGATCGACGTGAGGCCGCAGAACACCTCGCGCTGCCCGTTCTGCTTGAGCACCTCAGGCGTCGCGCTGACAACCATGACCATGGCGATGATGACCCCTCAGAGTTAGCCAGGCCCGCGCTCCGGCGGTGGGCGTCGTCACAACTGTTGGGAAGAGGAGCGATCCGGGTGCTCAGAGCCGGCGACGGAAGCCCTCGGCGAAGCCGCCCCGCTCGGAATCCTCCGTGGCCCGGCTGAGCTTCCACACATTGCGGCTCAGCCGGCGGGCCCGCAGGCCTCCCCGCTGCACCAGCGCCGCCCCCGGGCGGGCGCCCAGCAGCTGGCTCACCTCCGCGGTGCTGAGCGGAGCGCCGGTGTCGATCGCCAGCTGCACCAGTTCCAGCCGCTGGCGCAGGGCCGTGAGGTCGGCGCTGCCGCCATCCTCCTCCTCATTCCAGATCCAGGGCAGCTGCTGGGGGCCATCGGCCAGCCGCTGCATCAGGCCCAGGCCGATGAAGGCCAGGGCCTGCTCGGGCTTCACCCCCTGTTCCACAGCCCGGGCCAGCCAGTCGGGCATGGCACCGGAAGCATCGCCCACGGTCTCAGTCACCGGCATCGGCTCGGCCTGGCTGCTGGTGGGGGGAACGGTGCGCCTGGATGCCATGGAATCGGCCAACACGGTTGGCCGGACGGTACCGGCTGCCGGCGGGGCGGCAAGCCCCTGGCGGCCCCCATCCTTCAGCTGCGGCGCAGCCAGCCCGGGGCGCCGCCGAACCACTCGCCCAGATCCTCGCCGCCGGGTCGCGGGCGCTCGTCGGGTTCGGGGCTGCCCAGGTTCAGGTCCGCCAGCAGCCGGTCAACCCCATCGGCGGGGGGCTGGCCCTGCTGGCGGCGGCGGGCCTGGCGCAGCCAGCTGGCCACGCCGGGGTCGCGGTCGGCGAATTTCTGCAGGTAGATGCGCTCGCTGAGGCTCACCGGCGCGTCAGCGGCGATGCGCTCAAGGATGCTCTGCAGGCGCAGGCGGGTGGCGGGGGTCAGCATCGGCGGCTGGATCATCGGCGTTGATGGCCGTGATAGCGGGTTCTGATCGGGCGGCTGTGGCCAGGGCCACCAAAGCAACTTCCCTGTCAGGGGGTCGCGATCAGGGCGGGGCTAAGATCAGCGGCCTTCCGGCACGAATCCTCCCCGCCACGTGACGGACGGCAGAACCCCTCCCACCAGACGCTTCCCGGGGGGATTCGCCTCCGCCGACGACCGGGCCGTGAGCCGCCGCCGCGAGGCCCTGCGCCTCGCTGGCGAAGGGGGCCGTCCGGAGATCACCGGCACCGTGGTGCAGCACGGCAGCGGTGCCCTCGGTGGCGATGGCGCCAGCTGCGTGATCACCACCGACAGCGAAAGCCCGCGGCTGCGCCAGTCGAGCCATGTGCAGTCGATCGAGCTGCGCACCTACGTGTTCCTCGATTCCCTGCAGCCCCAGCTGGCCGCCTACATGGGCACGGTGTCCCAGGGTTTCCTGCCGATCCCCGGCGATGCCTGCCTGTGGCTGGAGGTGTCCCCCGGCATGGCCGTGCACCGGGTCACCGACATCGCCCTCAAGGCCAGCACCGTGCGCCTCGGCCAGATGGTGGTGGAGCGGGCCTTCGGCTCGATCGCGATGTACCACCGCGACCAGAGCAACGTGCTCCACTCCGGTGAGGTGGTGCTCGAGGCGATCGCCAGCAGCATCGATCAGCGCAGCCGCTGTGACGTGACCTGGACGGAGATCATCCGCGCCATCACCCCCGACCATGCGGTGCTGATCAATCGCCAGAACCGCCGCGGCTCGATGATCCAGTCGGGGATGAGCATGTTCATCCTGGAAACCGAACCCGCCGGCTATGTGCTGATCGCCGCCAATGAGGCGGAGAAGGCCTCCAACATCACCGTGGTGGATGTGAAGGCGGTGGGTGCCTTCGGCCGCCTCACCCTGGCCGGCAAGGAGGGGGATGTGGAGGAGGCCGCCGCCGCGGCGATGCGGGCGGTGCAGCAGATCAACGTGTGAGGCCGAGGCACCGGCGCAGGGCCGGGCCGATCGCACGGGCCGCCTTGCCCCGGCTGCCCAGCCGCTGCTTCAGAGAATCGTTCATGCGGGCGTAGCTGCTGCCGGCCTCCCGCACCCAGAAGATCGGGTCGTAGCCGGCGCCATGGCCCTCCGGGGCGCGCAGGATCAGACCGCGGCAGATGCCATCGGATTCGGCGACGGTGCGACCGGAGGGATCGGCGAGGGCCATCGCGCTCACGAAGCTGGCGCCGCGGTAGAGGGAATCGCCCAGCTCCTGAAGCAGCCGGTGGATGCGCTCGGCGTCGCTGGGGGCGTAGCGGGCGGAGTAGAGGCCCGGCCGGCCCTCCAGGGCGTCCACCTCAAGGCCGGAATCATCGGCCAGGGCCCAGGCGCCGGTGCGTGCCGCGGCAGCTTCCGCCTTGAGGCGCGCGTTTTCGAGGTAGCTGGCGCCCGTTTCCTCCACCTCGAGATCGGCGGGCTGGCGGGACACCTCCACCTCCACCAGGGCCAGCATGGCCTGGATCTCCGCCACCTTGTGGGGATTGCCGCTGGCGATCACCAGGCGGGGGGGGGCAGGACGCGATCGGCTGAACACACGAAGCCCTGGAAGGGCGCCATTGTGCCCCGGCGGCGGGGAAGGGGGTGAGGCAGGATGGGTTGAACATTCCACCCCCGGAACAAGCTCCAGGGCCCTGCCTCGGTGCGAATGTAAAGAAAACAGCGGTGGATGGGTCCGGCGGACCGGCAACTTTGTGCGCCCCCTGACTTCCCAGCCCAGGCCTGCGCCTAGGTTGCAGGATCACGGCCTGGTGCGGTGCGGTGCAGTCCGGTCTGATCCTCCAGAACCTCCTCTCAGCGCCGGTTCTGTTTTTCTTCCTCGGCGTCCTGGCGGTGCTGGTGGGCTCCGATCTGGAGATCCCCTCCCCCCTGCCGAAGCTCTTCTCTCTGTATCTGCTGCTGGCGATCGGCTTCAAGGGGGGGCTGGAGCTGGCCCACAGCGGCCTCACCAGCGTGGTGCTGCTCACGATCGGCGCCGCCGTGGCGATGTCGCTGCTGGTGCCGCTCACCAGCTTCCTGGTGCTCCGCACGCGGCTCGATGCGGCCAACGCCGCCGCCGTGGCCGCCTCCTACGGCTCGATCAGCGCCGTGACCTTCATCACCGCCGAAAGCTTCCTCACGATCCTGCAGATCCATTTCGACGGCTTCATGGTGGCGGCCCTGGCGCTGATGGAATCGCCGGCGATCGTGGTGGGGGTGGTGCTGGCCAAGCTGGCCGGCCGCCATGGGGGTTCGGCGCAGCCGCTGCGCTGGCGGGAGGTGCTGCAGGAAGCCTTCCTGAACGGCTCGGTGTTCCTGTTGATCGGCAGCCTGGTGATCGGCTACCTGGTCACGGCCTTCAGCCCCTCAGGCCTGGCGCGGATGGAGCCCTTCACCGACAAGCTCTTCTACGGCGCTCTCTGCTTTTTCCTGCTCGACATGGGGCTGGTGGCCGCCCAGCGGCTGCAGGATCTGCGCCAGGCCGGCGCCTTCCTGGTGGGCTTCGCGGTGCTCGCGCCCCTCGTGCACGCCGTGGCGGGCCTGCTGCTCTCCCGGCTGCTGGGGCTGGGTGTGGGCGATGCGCTGCTGTTCATGGTGCTCTGCGCCAGCGCTTCTTACATCGCCGTGCCGGCGGCGATGCGGATGACCGTGCCCGAGGCCAACCCCAGCCTCTACATCTCCAGCGCCCTGGGGGTCACCTTCCCCTTCAACGTGGTAGCGGGGATCCCGCTGTACCTGGCGCTGGCCCAGCGGTTCCTGCCCGCCTCCTGAGTCGTGCCGATGAAACGCATCGATCTGTTCATCACCGACCGCGAGCTGGCGCGCATCTGCGAGGCGATCCGCAGCGCCGGTGCCCCCGGCTATTCGGTGATGCGGCATGTCACCGGCAGGGGCCTGGCGGGGGAGATCTCCGAGGCGATGGACTTCAGCGGTCTGGGCGCCAACGCCCACGTGATCGTGTTCTGCACGCCGGAGCAGGCGGAGGCGGTGCGCAGTGCCGTGAAGCCGGTGCTGGCCCGCTATGGCGGCGTGGGATTCGTGGCGGACGCCGAGCCCCTGTAAACCGGGCCGGCAGCGGCGGCCACCCCAGAGATCCTTTACGTTTTGTTTTGCATTGATGAGCTTTCCTTATCTTTCAAGCGTGAAACCTTGATGGCCTTCCACCCCCCGATGGCTTGACGGGGGGTCCGGCGCGGGACGAGGGTGGCGAGCGAACATTCCACCCCCCTCCTCCAGGAGCAGGTAATGGCAAACGAAACCATGGGCATCGCCCTCGGCATGATCGAGACCCGCGGGCTGGTGCCC
>JBIKTO010000127.1:0-6979 GCA_044348065.1 Cyanobium sp. | reverse complement strand
AACGTGACCGCGGGCTATGAGGCCGCCCAGGACAGCGGCTGGGTTCGCGATCCCACCGGCGCCACCTGGTTCCTCACCGGCGATGAGGGCGTTTTGGATCATCAGGGGCGCCTCACCCTCACGGGCCGCCTCAAGGAAATGATCAATCGCGGCGGTGAGAAGGTGATTCCTCGCCGGGTGGATGAGGCGCTCCTGCGGCATCCGGCCGTGGAGCAGGCCCTGGCTTTCGCCGTGCCCCACCCCACCCTGGGGGAAGATCTGGCTGCCGCCGTGGTGCTCCGCGTGGGCACTGACGCAGACGAACAAGAGCTGCGGGGCCATGTGTTTTCCGAGTTGGCCCCCCACGAGGTGCCCTCCCGCATTCTCCTGCTGGAGGCACTGCCGAGGGGCGCCACCGGCAAGTTGCAGCGCATCGGACTGGCGGAGAGGCTCGGTGCCCGTCTCTTTCCCGCCGATGAGCCCGTCAGTGGTGAGCTGGAGCACCTGATCGCCCAGACGTTCGCCACTGTTCTGCAGCAGCCCCAACCTGGTCGCAACGCCAATTTCTTTCTGCTTGGAGGAGATTCCCTCTCCGGCCAGCGGGTGGTGAATGCGCTGGAGCGGCAGTTGGCGCTCGAGCTCAACCCAGCGCTCCTGTTCGCGTTTCCCAGCGCTCGCAGCCTGGCGGCAGAGTTGGACCAACGCCTGGATCAAGCCCTCAAGGCCCTGGAGGCCACCTGATCCGATGACGATGGGGACGACGACGCTGAGGGATGCTCTGAGAACGGCGCAAGCCCAGCGCCAGATCATCCCCTTCGTGGGGATTTACGACCTTTTCAGCGCCTCCCTGGCGGCCGATCGCTACGACGCTTTGTTTGTCAGTGGATTCGGCCTGGCTGCCAGCGCCTTTGCTCTTCCCGATGTCGGCTTCATCGGGTGGGGGGATCTCAGCAGCACCACCAGCCGTCTGCGGGCCCTGTTGCCCGATCACCATCTGTTGGTTGATCTTGATGATGGCTTCGGTGATGCCACCGTGGCCAGCCATGTGGCACGGACCCTTGAACGCAATGGTGCCTCGGGCGTGGTGCTTGAGGATCAGGCCAGGCCCCGTCGCTGCGGCCATCTTGATGGCAAGAACCTTTTGCCTTTGCAGGAGTATCTGGCGAAACTGGAGGCCGTGCTCAACCATCGTTCTTCCATGCTTGTCGTGGCGCGCACGGATGCCTCCGAACCAGACGAGATTCTTACCCGGGTGCGGGCATTTGAACAGGTTGGATGTGATGCCGTGCTCGCCGATGGGATCAAGGATCTGACCCTCATCGCCGAACTGAGGCGGGCCGTGAGTTGTCCGGTGTTCTGCAACGTGATCGCTGGCGGCAAGGTGCCGGCCTGCAGCCGGGCCGATCTGGCCCGCCAGGGTGTGCAGGGGCTGATCTACAGCACCCCCTGTCTTTTGCTGCCCAGGAGGCCATCGAGCGAGCGCTGGAGGGCCTCGCCGACGAGAGCGTGGAACTTAAGCATGCATTGTCCAGCGGTCGGCAGCTCTCCCACTGCAATGCCATCCTCGAAGCCAATCTCAGGCGGGCGGCAGGGCCATGAACCGCTCTCCGCAGCTATCTGATCGGGTCCGCCGATTACGGCAGCTTCAGGCTGCGAAGGGCCTCAGCGGTCTTTCCCCCGCCGTGCCCCTTCCTGGAGATTGGTCACCAGGATGCGAGGCCTACCAGGCGTCGTTTGCCCAGACGCGACTGTGGTTTCTGCATCAGCTGGAACCTGAACTGACGGCGTATCACCTGCCGATGGTGTGGCGGTTGCGCGGGGATCTGGATGTTTCAGCTCTGCAGCGAGCTCTGGAAGGGCTGATCGAGCGCCATGCCACCCTGCGGACCTCGTTCCGGATGGAGGGGAGCGAGGTGATTCAGATCGTTCACCCTGCGGCTCCTTTTGTCCTGACAGGGGAAGCCCTGGGCGAGCGGGATCCTGAGGAGGTGATCCAGGAGTGGCTGGAGGAGGAGAACTGCAGGCCGTTTGCTCTGACGGCGGGTCTGCTGCTGCGGGCCAGGTTGCTGGCAGTGGCGGAGCAGGAGCATCTGCTGCTGATCAACCACCACCACATCGCTTCCGATGGCTGGTCGCGATCGGTGCTGGCTCGGGATCTGGTGGAGTTCTACAACGCCCATCACAGCGGTTGTGATCCCAGGCTTTCGCCGCTTCCTGTTCGTTATCAGGACTACGCGCTCTGGCAGCGCCAGCGCTTGAGCGGTGAACGGCTGCAGACGCTCAACGACTACTGGGTTGGCCAGCTTAACGAGCTTGAGCCTCTGGAGCTGCCGAGCGACCGCCCCCGATCACCCACGCCCTCTTACCGGGGCAAAAGGGTCTCCTTCCAGATCGAGCCGGCGCTGATGGAGCCCTTTGAGGAGCTTTGTCGCGGCGAGGGTGCCACCCTGCAGATGGGGCTGTTGGCTGTGGTGGCCCTGCTGTTGTATCGCTACAGCCACCAGGAGGATTTTGTGATCGGTGTGCCGATCTGGGGCCGTAATCATCCGGACCTTGAGAAGCTGATCGGCTTTTTCATCAATACGCTGCCGATCCGCATTCGGTTTTCGCCTGAGCAGACCTTCCGTGAGCTGCTGGTCCAGGTCCGCGATCGATCGATCGGTGCTTATGACCACCAGGATCTGCCGTTTGAGCAGATGGTGGAGGCGCTGAAGTTGGAGCGTGATAGGAGCCGGAACCCTGTGGTGCAGGTGATGATGCAGTTGATGGAGTTGCCGGAGTCGTCCGTCAGGAATTTTGATGGGCTGGAGGTGGAGCCTCTGCCGATAGGGTCCCAATCCACCACGCTCGATCTTGGTTTTACACTCACAAGAAATCTTCAGCACGGCCTCACCGGAGTTATCACCTACGCCTCCAACCTATTCGAGGCCGAGAGCATCGAGCGACTCACCAGGCTCCTGATGGTCCTTCTCGATTCCCTGGTTGGGGGAATGGCCACCCAAGCGGATCTACCACTAGGTCGACTCAACATCCTGCCGAGAGAAGAGAGAGAGCAACTGCTGGCCTGGAGCCACCCTTCGGCTCCTGCACGCGAACGCCTTTTGGTGCACCAGTTCGCAGCGAAGGGAGCTCTCCATGCCCCGGCGGCTCCAGCAGTGCGCTACCAGGACTCCGTTTTGAGCCATGGAGATCTGGCCGGTCATGTCGACGGACTGGCACGAAGGCTTTTGGAGCAGGGAGTAAGACCAGGTCAGCGCGTGGGAATTCTGCTGGAGAGGAGGTTGGAGCTTCCTGTTTCCATGTTGGCGGTGCTCACGGCTGGCGGTTGCTATGTACCCCTGGATCCTGGCTATCCGGATGAACGGATCGCCATGCTGCTCGATAACGCCGCTGTGGAATTGGTGATCACCTCCGCAGCCATGGCCGAGCGTATCAGGCCACGTAGAACACTTCTCTTTTCCCTCAGCGACTCCAAGGGTCATCCCACACGCTTCGTTGATTCCCAGGACATCAATCCCGTCATGATAGGCTTCCCCTCAATGGGTGATTCTGATCCTGCTTACCTGATCCATACCTCTGGGACAACCGGCAGGCCCAAAGCGGTGGAAGTCAGCCACCGAAGTGCAATGCAGATGCTGCACTACCGGCTTGAGTGTCTTACTCCTCCTTGGGCTTGTGGATTGGTTCCCTTTTACGGATCTATCGCCTTTGATGCCAGTGTTGCACAGATTTTTACCGTACTTGCTGCCGGAGGATGCCTGCTCATGCTCGATACAATCACAGATTTAGCGAGCTCACCCCATGCCGGGCGAGTCACGGCAGTATCTGGACCTTCAAGTTCAATCCGTGAAATGATATTTGAGAGGTTGATGCCGAGAAATGTTCAGGTGATTGGCATGGGAGCCGAGAAGATCCCCGCGGATTTGATTCTCAGACTCCAGGAGTTTCCTCACCTCAGGCATTTGTTTATTGTCTATGGTCTTACTGAAGCCGCGGGATTTTCTACAGCCCTGACTGTGAAGCGAGAACAGCTGGCCGACTTTGCTGCATGTCGCAACAATATTGGCACTCCAATCCCTGGTGCTTCGGTTTATGTTCTTGACGCAGAGCGGAACCTGCTGCCGCCAGGAGTTTCAGGAGAAATCCATATCGGAGGCGACGGTGTCGCCAAAGGCTACCTGCAGGCTCCTGAAGAGGAACAGGAGCGGTTTCTTCCTGATCTGATTGGTCATTCTCCAGGAGGCTGCCTCCTCCGCACCGGCGATGTCGGCAGATGGACAAACAGAGGCAAGCTTCTGTTCCTGGGTCGCATGGATCAGCAGCTCAAGCTCCGGGGACACCGAATCGAGCCTGCTGACATCGAGGCCAATCTGCTGCAGCATGAGGCCGTCGGCCAAGCAGTGGTGATTCTGAATGAACAGGACCCCGCCAATCCGCGACTGATCGCCTACTGGACTCCCGACTTCTCTAATAGGAGTCAAAACATTGCCGATTTTGAATCTCTCCGTTCCTTCCTCGCCGAGCGGCTGCCGTCCTACATGGTGCCGTCCGCCATCGTCAAATTAGAGGCCTTGCCGCTGACGGCTAACGGCAAGTTGGATTATCGGGCACTGCCAGTCCCATGCTTCTCCGCCGATCAGGAGAAGCATGTTGAGCCCAATACCGAGCTGGAGAAGCTCCTGGTTGCGATTTGGGCGGAGGTGCTAGGGCACGAGGAGTTTGGAATCACAGAGAATTTCTTTGCCATCGGGGGCCATTCCCTTGCAGCGGCACGCCTGGCTAACCGCATCAACCAAATGACGGAGTTCCAATGTCGAGTCTCGGATATTTTCTCTTTTCCCTCAATTCAATCGCTGGCTCGCCATATGGGCGGCCTCCCGGGTCATGATATCCTGATTATCTGAGTTTTTGCATTCTTGAGCAAAGAGGCTAAAATGTTGAGCAACGGGCTTATGGACCCTCTCACATGAAAAATCCTTCCTGCGTTGTTGTTGGGGCTGGCCCAGGTGGAATTGTGGCCACCAAGGAACTGCTAGAACATGGTATTTCTGATATCGTTTGTCTAGAAAGGGAGGATCGCATCGGTGGAATCTTTGCCGGTTCTTACGACAATCTCACCCTGACATCGTCCTGTGCTTTCAGTATGTTCTCCGATCATTGGATCGGGGATGGCAACGAGCACCACTTCTGGACCAAGCAGGAGGCTGTGGCCTATTGGCAGTCGTATGCGGTGCGGTTCGGTGTGCATGACCACCTCCGCTTTGGTGTCGAGGTACTACAGGCCCATCAGCTGGGTAACGGTTGGCGCTTGGATCTTGCTGATGGTGAGAGCATTCACTGCCGTCACCTTGTAGTGGCAACTGGCAATAACCGTTTTGAGAGTCTTCCTGGATGGGTTGATCGTCTGACTGAAGTGGAATGGATGCACTCCAAGGATTACCGCAACCCTCTCTCCTTCACGGGTCGTCGAGTGCTGGTTGTGGGAGGCGGTGAATCGGCGGCTGACATCACCCTGGAAATTGCCCGGGTCGCCCAGCAGACATGGGTGAGCTTGCGTCATGGACCAGGATGGCTTCTGCCGCGCCACCGCGGCACCATGGCCAGCGACATCGCAACCCATCGTGGGCTCTACGGCTTGCCCCGCGATTTTGGATCGACACTTTCAGGCCTGATCCTTGAGCATGAGAATTCTGAGAACAATCCGGTGAACACAGCGGCTTCCACGCTAAACCGACGGATCAGCGGAGCCCATGGAATCTGGAGTACCTTTGGCACAAAGAATTTCTCGTTGCCTGAGGCCATTGCCCACCATGGCTGTCAAGTGATTGGAGAAATTACAGATGTCGCCCAGGGTGGACGTCGTCTTTGCCATGGCGATGGGGAGTGGCTGGACAGCATCGACACCGTGCTCTTTTGCACTGGGTACAAAGGGCACACCCCTTTCCTACCGCAGCCTCTCCAGAATGCTGACCCACGTCAGCTCTTCAAACACATCCTGGATCCCTGCCACGGCTCCTCATTGGCCTGGATCGGTGCGGCCCGCCCTGGCTTTGGTAGCCAGTTCCCGATCATGGAAATGCAAGCCCGCTATTTTGCCCTGCTCGCATCTGGCAAGCTTCAGCTTCCGGAACCGGATCGGATGCGCATCACGATTCAAGCTGATGCAGAGCGCCATATTTCTCAGTATGGCCACAATGCCCAACGAATTAGGAATTTGGTCGACTATCACCATTACATGGATAGTATGGCGCGTTTGATCGGCTGTGAACCTCCGCTTTGGCGATCGTTTTTCCTGGAACCAAAGTTATGGCTTCACATGGTGTACGGTCCGACTCAGGCGACTCAGTTCCGCTTGAGGGGTCCTGGCAGCAAGCCTGCTGAAGCCCGAAAGATTCTTCGCAAAATCCCAGTGAGCCGCTTTAATCATGTTGTCAAAGCTGGCTTGAAAGGGCGACTTCGCTATCTGTTACGTGGCCGACCAGTGGCTTCTGCTCAAAGCGATTGATTTCGAAAGATAAGGGTTGGGCAGCACTCTGCCATTCGGTAGTTCCCCTTGGCAGTGTACAGGTGCTCAAGATCAGAGGTATTCGTGATCAAATCGATTGCTTGTGAAGGTTCAAAAAAATGCATCCTGGCAATATTGTTGCGATAGGCATCGATAACCTGTAGATGCTCAAGGCTCCAGCCCAATCGTGCGGCCAGCTCGCTCCAGGGGCCCAGGCGGTCGTGTAGAAATTGCCATATGTCTGCAAGAGAAATACCGTCTTCTGCGTTATCTTGAAGGGCGGAATTAAGACGCAGCTTTAGTTCGTTTAAAATCATGATTGACCCTGAGATCAGCTGGTTTAAGACCTCCTCCGGATCTTCTTTCGCAATTGGAGGACAGAAGAGCCGGACGATGAAGAGACCCCCAGGCTTCAGAATCCGTTGCAGCTCCCTCGCAACTGCTGATACACCCGAAGGGTGATCAAGCAATTGCAGCCCCCCATCACAAAGGGCT